>NZ_JACJPU010000049.1:0-41138 GCF_014696235.1 Sphaerospermopsis sp. FACHB-1194
GTGACTGGTGACTGGTGACTGGTGACTGGTGACTGGTGACTGGTGACTGGTGACTGGTGACTGGTGACTGGTGACTGGTGACTGGTGACTGGTGACTGGGGACTGGTGACTGGGGACTGGTGACTGGGGACTGGTGACTGGGGACTGGTGACTGGTGACTGGTGACTGGTGACTGGTGACTGGTGACTGGTGACTGGGGAAAAATATTTACCTTCTTCCTCCTGAACTCCTGACTCCTGACTCCTGAACTCCTGAACTCCTGACTCCTGAACTCCTGACTCCTGACTCCTGAACTCCTGACTCCTGACTCCTGACTCCTGATAAATTAATGGATGCCCAAAAACTATTAGAAACGATTACACACTTGATTGAACAAGCCGAAAAGGGAGAAATAGACCCTTGGGATGTGCAGGTGATAGAAGTGATTGACCGTTACCTAGAACTAATGTCACCACAAACCACCGCTAGAGGTTATGAAACTGATTTGTCTCAATCGGGACAGGCTTTTTTGTCAGCATCCATGCTTGTACTATTTAAAGCTAATACTTTAATGCAATTGTCAACCGTAGATAATATTATAGATAATGTGTCTGATGATGCAATGCTGGATATTGCGGATAGTGAATTATACAATGTTCAACGTTTGCAATTAGAGCGACAGTTGCGTCGTCGTCCAGCAGCAATGCCACCACCAAAGCGTCGTGTGACCCTGCAAGAGCTAATTGAGCAATTGCAGATTATGGCTAACCAGCTAAAACGGGTAGAGAAAACCAGCAAACCTATCCGTCCTAAGCGTCAGCCGAGTATGAAAACGATGCGGGAGGCATTAGAATTAGCTCACCAAGAAAATTTAACAGAAGTAGCTTCAGAACTAGAACAGGTGCTGCATCTTTCTGCAAGGGAGTTAAATGTACAGGAACAATGTTGGAATCTAGAACAACTGGTAAAATTGTGGACTCAGACAAAGCAAGCAGGGAAAAAATCAGCAAATGCAAATGATTCTGACCATGAATCAGAAAATGGCGACATGGTGAGCGTTTTTTGGGCTTTACTGCTGCTGTCTGCACAATCTAAAGTAGAGCTATATCAGGAAGAATTTTATCAGGAGATCACAATCCGTTTACCTAATTCAGCCAACCGTGCAACCCCATAAACGACAATAAACGACTATAAACGACCATAAACTAAAATATTCGTGAGCAAAATCCAGAATCCTAGTACATTGATAAATATAACTTAGTGATGATTAAGTATCACGGGATAAAAACAGTAAACTGGCTTGTGGTTGAGGAATAGTTGAGGAATAGTTAAGGAAAAAAAATTATGAAAGCGATGATTCTCGCAGCGGGTAAAGGCACTCGTGTACGTCCTATTACATATACCATTCCCAAACCAATGATTCCCATCTTGCAAAAGCCAGTGATGGAATTTTTGCTAGAGCTATTGCGTCAACATGGTTTTAACGAGATTATGGTGAATGTTAGCCATTTAGCTGAGGAAATTGAAAATTATTTCCGTGATGGTCAGCGGTTTGGTGTGCAGATTGCCTATTCTTTTGAAGGGAAAATTGATGATGATGGTAAACTGGTCGGGGAAGCCATAGGTTCGGCTGGGGGGATGCGCCGTATCCAAGACTTTTCGCCTTTTTTTGATGATACGTTTGTGGTCTTGTGTGGTGATGCTTTAATTGATTTAGATTTAACTGCGGCGGTAAAGTGGCATAAATCTAAAGGTTCAATTGCTACCATTATTACTAAGTCTGTTCCCAAGGAAGAAGTTTCTAGTTATGGTGTGGTTGTCACAGATGATGATAACCGCATTAAGGCTTTCCAAGAAAAACCTTCGATAGAGGAAGCACTCAGCACAAATATCAACACGGGTATTTATATTTTTGAACCAGAGGTGTTTAAATATATTCCTTCTGGGGTTGAGTATGATATTGGTAGTCAATTATTCCCGGAACTTGTAAAAATCAATGCGCCTTTTTATGCCATTCCGATGGATTTTGAATGGGTAGATATTGGTAAAGTACCTGATTATTGGCGAGCTATTCGCGGTGTGCTGTTGGGTGAAATTAAAAATGTGCAGATTCCTGGTTATGAAGTCGCCCCTGGTATTTACACTGGTTTGAATGTAGCTGTGAATTGGGATAAGGTGGATATTACTGGACCTGTTTACATTGGTGGGATGACAAGAATTGAAGATGGTGCGAAAATTGTTGGACCGACGATGATTGGACCTAATTGCTGGATTTGTAGTGGTGCAACAGTAGATAATAGTGTGATATTTGAATGGTCGCGCTTGAGTCCGGGAGTCCGTTTGGTTGATAAGCTGGTATTTGGTCGTTATTGTGTGGATAAGACCGGTGCGGCTATTGATGTGCAAGCAGCCGCTTTAGACTGGTTAATTACAGATGCACGTCAAACTCCACCTTCGGAAATTCCTTTAGAACACCAAGCGATCGCCGAATTGTTAGGGACAAGCATAATTTAGGTAATGGGTAATGGGTAATGGGTAATGGGTAATGGGTAATGGGTAATGGGTAATGGGTACAAGTTTTTTCAATTACCAATTACCAATTACCAACCACTAGTCCTAACTATTATTCAAGTAAGTATATCTCATGAGACTTTGCTCGTAAGTTTGTAGCAGTCTTTGAGATTCGGCTAGGGTAATGCGGTTTTCTTCTAAGGCTTGTTCACAACGCTGGCGGATGTTTTCTACCATGTCTTCTGAGTCGTATTGTACGTAACTTACGACTTCTCTCATGGTATCACCCTTGACAACGTGTTCTATTTGGTAGCCTTTGGGTGTGAGTTGGATATGAACGGCGTTTGTGTCACCAAAGAGGTTATGTAAGTTACCCATGATTTCTTGGTAAGCGCCGTTGAGGAACATTCCCAGATAATAGGGTTCGTTAGGTTTGAATTTATGCAGTTCTAAAACTGATTTGACATCTCGTAAATCAATAAATCGGTCAATTTTACCATCACTGTCACAGGTGAGGTCTGCTAAAATTCCTCTTTGGGTGGGTTCTTTATCTAGCTTATGTATGGGCATGATGGGGAATAGTTGATCAATTGCCCAACAATCAGGCGCTGATTGAAATACGGAAAGATTGATATAGTAGATGGAAGCCATGATTTTTTCTAGGTCTTCCAGTTCATCGGGTACGTATTCTTGTTGTTTGGTAATTTCCAGAATTTTGTGGCAACAAGCCCAGTATAAACGCTCGGCTTTAGCCCGTTCTTTGAGTCTTAAAATTCCCAAGTTAAAACGGCTGATGGCTTCTTCTTTGAATTGGGCTGCGTCGTGGTAAAATTCTTGATAGTTCTCTTTGTTGATGGATTGATAGGTTTCCCACAAATACCTAATAATTGGTGATTCTCCTTCTTGTGGTTCTTCTGGGGTATCGCGGGGTACATCACTGGTACTAAGAACATCAAAGATGAGAACTGACTGATGAGACGCGATCGCTCTACCACTTTCACTAATCAGTGTAGGTACGGGAATCTGCCGTTCTGAACAAGTATCTTTTAATTCTGCTACAATATCGTTAGCATAGTTTTGCATATTGTAGTTTTTGGAGGCGTAGAAGTTGGTTTGGGAACCGTCGTAATCTACGCCTAAACCACCACCGACATCGAGATATTTCATGTCTGCGCCTAACATCGCTAATTCTACATAAATGCGACTGGCTTCTTGAATGGCATCTTTAATCACATTGATGGCGGAAATTTGCGAACCGATATGGAAGTGTAACAACTGCAAAGAATCGAGTAAATTGGCTTCTTTGAGTTTTTCCACTGCTTCCATAATTTCCGGGATGGTTAAGCCAAACTTAGCGCGATCGCCTGTGGATGTTCCCCAGCGTCCCATGCCTTGGGTGCTTAATTTTGCCCGTACACCTAAAATCGGTTTAATACCTAACTGATGACTAGCTGCAATGGCTATATCTACTTCTTCAATTTGTTCTAAGACGATAATCGGTGTTTGTCCGAGTTTTTGGGCTAACATTGCCGTTTCAATGTATTCTCGGTCTTTGTAGCCGTTGCAAACTAACAATGCTCCTGGTGTATCCAATACAGCGAGAGCAATCATTAATTCCGGCTTAGAACCGGCTTCTAGCCCAAATTGATGCGGTTTGCCAAATCTGACCAAATCTTCAATTAAGTGCCTTTCTTGGTTACATTTGACAGGGAAAACACCACGATAAACACCGGGATAATTATAACGAGCGATCGCTTTCGCAAAACAAGCGTTTAATCGCTCTATCCGGTCTTCCAAAATATCAGAAAAGCGAATTAACAACGGAAGTCCCAAATTTCGTTGTTTTAAAGCATTGACTAATTCAAATAAATCTAGAGAACCCCCGCGATCGCCCTTGGGAGAAACTGTCACATGACCAGCAGCATTAATGGAAAAATAAGGCTTACCCCAACCTTCAATGCGGTATAAGTCCTCACTATCCTCAATTTTCCAAGTCCGAGATAAATCCCCTGACATGGTGCTAGGTGGTAACAGTTTCTTGTGCTTTTGGTTTTTCACTTCTGATTTATCTGATTTATCTGATTTATGACCATTGGTAGGCACTTTCACCATCTCATCAGTAGTTGACTCAACACCCATTTCTTCCTGACCTCTGTATATCACCCACGAACTAACAATTTAACGCATTCGTCTAATAACAGATATGCACCTAGAAAGATTTTTTCTTGGTTAACAATCAGTTAAGGAAGGAGGCAGGAGGCAGAAGGGTAGGTATTTTACATTGTCGTGAGGGCAAGACTTGGGGGACAAGGAAGGACAGTGGACAAGGGAGGAAAACCGTACAAAATCATCTTTTCTTGGTAACAAAAAGACTATTGTGCTGATAAAATCTTCCTTGTCTACTTTCCCTCCTTGTCTTCCTAGTCCTGCCTTAACAGATAATATTAAAAACCTACCCCTGTGAGCTGCCTCCTGCCCCCTGTCTTATTTCTTCCTGTAAATACTAGACAAAAGACGGACATACAATTGACAATTAACCCAGATAACTTTTTTATGCTTTTGGAGACAGCTTTGGAACGCACTTTTTTAGCAATCAAGCCTGATGGAGTTCAACGCGGGTTGGTGGGTGAAATTATCCGTCGTTTTGAAACTAAAGGCTTTACCCTGGTAGGCTTAAAGTTGATCAACGTCAGTAAAGAGTTGGCTGAACAACATTATGATGTTCACCGGGAAAGACCTTTTTTTGCTGGGTTAGTAGAATTTATTACTTCTGGACCCGTGGTGGCGATGGTTTGGCAAGGTGAAGGTGTGGTTGCTTCTGCAAGAAAAATTATTGGTGCTACCAATCCTTTAACCTCTGAACCTGGTACTATTCGCGGTGATTTTGGGATTAATATTGGTCGGAACTTGATCCACGGTTCTGATGCGATTGAAACTGCACAACGAGAAATTAAACTGTGGTTTAAGGATGAGGAGTTGGTTAGCTGGACTCCTCATTTAGCTCCCTGGTTGAAAGAATAGTTTGGTAATTGGTAATTGGTAATGGGTAATGGGTAATGGGTAATTGGTAAAAACTCTTACCCAGTCCCCAGTCCCCAGTCACCAGTCCCCAGTCCCCACCCAGTCCCCAGTCCCCAGTCACCAATCACCTGTCACCATTCCCTATTTAACTTCTGTTTTTTCTGGTTCTTGGGTTTTGATTTCTACTTCTGTGCGTTTGGAAAAACCCCAGGTTAAAACTATGGCGATCGCACTTACCATGATCCATTGCGGTGGTACTAAAGCTTCGTTAATGACTTTGATTAATAGACGTAAACCCACAAACGCTACAGTGATATAACCTGCGTCTGCTAAATTTTCATATTCATCTAACCAGCGAATAAATAACCCGGCCATAAATCGCAGGGTGACGATACCGATGGTTGTACCGGTGAGGACTAACCAGGTTTCTTGGGAAACGGCGATCGCTGTTGTCACACTATCTAAGGAAAAGGCTAAATCTGTAAAGGCAATTACTGGTATAACTTGCCATAGAGAACTGTATTTGGGTCCGTGATGATGATGATCTTCGTCTTCCTGGGATGTGAAGTGTTGGAATACCAACCACAACAGGTAAGCAGCACCCAATAATTCAAATTGCCAGAATTTTTGTACCCAAGTAGCTGTTAGCAGTAGGGTAATTCTTAAAACATAAGCGAATACTAAACCAATGTTTAATGCTTGACGTTCTAGTTTTTGATCTTCTAGTCCTTGGGCGATCGCAGCGAGGGCGATCGCGTTATCTGCGGATAGTACCGCTTCTAAAAAAACTAGGATCAGTAATACTATCAGTGCTTCAAGACTAATATGAAAGTGTAAGTAATCAAATATTTGGTCTAGCATTCCAATTTCTCAAACAACGGAAAATTTTAAATTAACAGCAATATATATTTTTACGATAGCTACTGTAATAAATTGCTACTTTTGCTAGTTTACCATGATTCTGACAAAATTAGGTGACAGTTGACTGGTGACTGGTGATTGGTGACTGGTGACTGGTGATAGGTGATAGGTGACTGGTGACAGGTGATAGGTGATAGGTGACAGTAATTTTAAAATTACGAATTATTCCATCCTGTAAATCCTTAAATTCTGGACATCCTGATTCAGACATTTCTTTTTTTATCGCACCACAGAAACACAGAGAAAAAATACCAATAATTATGATATTATAATCATAACCTAAAATTTCATGATTGAAAATTACACATTATGCCAATAATGCCTGAAAATAATATCAAAGAAATTATTTTTCTAGTGGAAGAAGATGATGAAGGTGGTTATATTGCTAAAGCAATTAATCAATCAATTTTTACTCAAGCTGATAGTCTTCCAGAACTACGAGAATTAATTAAAGATGCTGTTCATTGTCATTATCCTGATGAAAAAGATAAACTTCATCCTGTACATCCTTTAATCTTGGACATCCTGATTCAGACAAAATAACGTATATCTTGCTCTAGTTTTCAGGATATTCAATTGATCAACCTGCGCTATTAATTTATCTAAAGTTTCAATTTCTTCATCAGATAATTTATTTTCAGCATTTTTCATCAATAAATCATTCAATTCAGTTTGACTTTTCACAGATAAGGAAGTTTCTGCTAACGCTTGTAATTCATTCTCAGTTAAACCAATTAATAATTCTGAATCTGTTGATAAATTGGTTAACTGTTGGTAAGTTTCCATATTTAACAACACACCAATTCTTTCTCCTTGGGTGTTAGTTATATATTGTACTGATTCAGTCATAATTTTAGATTGACTAAAAAATTAATGTGAGTCATATTTTATTATACCATATATTATAAGGTTACAGGTGACAAAAGTTTGAAAATTACGAATTATTCCATCTTGTAAATCTTTTAATCCTGGTGATCCTGATTCAGACAAATTCTTTTTTTTAACGAACCGCAGAGACGCAGGGAACGCAGAGAAAAGACAAAAATTATCTACGTTAAAATGTTAATATTCTATCCTGTACATCCTTTAATCCTGGTTATCCTGATTCTGACATCTCTTTAATTATTTTCATTGTCTCTACACTGACGGTACACACTCTCATCAACAAATCTATTACCTGTTCTTTATAGTCTGCAAACCGATAAGTATTAAACTTTTCCGCAATGGTGGGATCTTTGGGTTTCTTTTCTTTATATTGATCTAATATCCATTCTAATGCACTCCGATTTCCTAACATATATTCCCAAGCTATTTCAGGAACTCCTGTTAATGTGGTAATATCATCTAAGATGATTACACCTTTATTTTTATCTGCTTTCAATTTAACTTTGATGGTTTTTTGTCGGTCCCTGAGCGAAGTCGAAGGGGTGAGCGAAGTCGAAGGGGTGTCTTTTAAGGGAATATCCACACGGGTTAAATTATAAGGTGTGACTGTTTCATAATTGATATGAATTTCCATGAGTTGTTTTCCCCAGTTCACCCATTTTTGGAAGTTTTCGTAATAGGGTAAACGGGGAAATTCGCGTTTTAAATTGAGTTCGTATTTTTTGCGGTATTCTGGGTTATGTAATACTGCATAAGTATAATGGAAAATGTCTATTTTGGTGATTGTTTCATTTTGATAATGGGTTTGAATTTGTTTTAATCCCCAGTCTGTTATGTTATCAATGCGGTTTCCTTCTTTGTCGTAACGATATAAGGGGAGACATTGAGAATTTGCAGGTAAGCAGTTTAAATCAATAATTATTTCTAATGCTATACAGTGAAAATCTTTAGGAGAAGACAGTCCTGGTATAGCAATAATTTTATTTTCATTATTTAATGTTTGTGAAAATATTTCATAATGATTTTGGGTCAATCTATCATTAAATATTTTTTCTGTGTAGTGATATAACTTAAAATATGGCCTATACAAAGATAACCTTATTAAATCTTGATTAAAAATAACTTTGATCCCGTTATTAAAATAAATTTCTAGCGAAGAACTCCATTTAATATAATTGTTTATCAATTTATTATCAATACATGAATTATATACGTCAATCATATTTATCATTTTTTCTACTAAAACTGATTTATCTAGGTCATAAATCCATTCATCTCTTTTAGTCTGTACACCTAAAGAAAACAACTTAAAAACAGCTTCTTCTGCTTTACCTGCTTTCACATCTTTATCAACCAAAGGTAAAAGACTATCAAAATCATTATCAGCTTGATTTATCCAATTACCATTATCATCTGGTGTAATATGAGTAAAACCTAAATCCCTAAATTTCTGAGAACTAAAATATTTTTTCTTCTCATCTGCATCTGTATAATCTGCAATTGCATTATAATAAACCTTAAAACCTTCCGCTTTTTCATTCCTCACTAAAAAATAAACAGCTACACCTACTCTAATTTCATTACTAAAAACATTACCTCCTTCTTTTCTTCTTCTTTCTCCGCTTGTTCTTGCATTTCCTTTAGTATCAATAATATAAATTTCACTAAATTCTTTAGCTACAACTTTTCTAAACCCATCATAAGTCAAAGAGTCTATAAATGAACTATTAGAAACAAACGCAATAATCCCATTTTTACCTAGTCTATCAGAAGCCCATCTAATAAATCTAGTGTACATATCATAAAGAACAATATTATTTTGCGCTTTGCTATATTTTACATAACTTTCCTTAATCAACTTATCAATATTCTGATAACTACGATTTGCATTATTATCATTAAAATTTTCCTGCTTTGCATTATAAGGAGGATTTCCAATAATTACCGAAATAGTCCGATCATTCTGTCTTTTAATCCTCTCCGTATTCTCCAAAGTCATTGCAAATAAATCCATTTGTTTACCTGCAAACAACGTATTATCCAAAGTATCCACAAAACAAATATTTTCAAACTCCTCATACACCCCCATCTTCTGTTTATAAGTATATTCAATATTCAAATTCGCTATATAATAAGGTAAAATTGCCACCTCATTACAATGAATCTCATGTTTATATTTATGCTGTAAACTATGGGGAGGTAAATAATCAATTAACTCAGTAATAAACGTACCCGTACCCGTCGCAGGATCTAAAATTTCTACATCTTTATCCCCTAACAACTTACCAAAATGTTTATGTACTAAAAAATCCACACTTTCAATCATAAACCTAACTATTTCATTAGGAGTATACACAATACCCAATCTATCCGCAGCTTTGGGATTATATGCTTTATAAAAATTCTCGTATAATGCTTTGAGAAACTTCTGTTTTTCTTGATGATTAACAATATTAGCAGCAGTTCTTTTAATTACCGCATAATATCTTTCAATACTTCCCAAAGTATTCCGCTTTAAACTTCCAGTAAAAAACGTCGAAATTACCCCTTGTAACTCCCTCGCAACATTATTTTCTTGATGAAACTGCGACTCACTGAAAATATTAATAAAAATATCCTCAGTCAAAATATGTTGAATCATCATTTCCCGAATATCTAACAAACTAATTTCCGGGTTAATGGACTTTTTACAAAGTTCCCAAAACTTATTTCTTGCAGTTTCAAAAGATTGATTATTCCCCTCTTGACAATCAATCAACTTTCTGAGAGAATCTAATATAATGGGAATGTCTTGTTTAAAAACCTCTATCGCTTCTCGAAAGTCCCGCACTTCAGGACGAACAAAATTTATAAAGTTATTAATAATACCATCTAGCGCGTCTGCATCTTGCATAGATACGCGCATTGTTTCTGTACCACCTTGAATTAAAACGGCAGTTTGGGAATCTTCAAATAAAATATTACTATCAGGATAACCCTTATTTAATTTCTTCTCAATTTCCTGATCTAAATTATCATATTCGTCTTTAGCTTCCCAGTAACCCCAATCTAACCGCAAAGCATCTTTAACTGTACCATCGGGATAAACGACTTTACCATTAGGTAATTTAAAATCTAATTCAGGAATAAGTAAAAAATCACGAGGTTTGCAATATTCATTTAACAGATTTTGAAAAGCGAAACGAATAGAAGTTTCCTTTCTTGAACCACCAAACTGAATGATTTTTTGGACTTCTGTTTGATATTGGGTGACTAATAATCTGGACATAAATTACTAAAAGCTGACTAATTAACCTGTTTTTCTATCTGCGTTAATCGGCGTTCATTTGCGTTTAATTATAATAATTATATGTGATTTTTGATGCAAAGACAAGAGAAAATAAGTAAAGAATTATTGCAAAAACAATATATTAGTTAATCTAAAGTGTTAAGATATAATAAATTATGGTAAAATCCTTGATCATCAAAATATAAAACTAATCATCTAAAAATATGAGCCTTTCCATTGAGTCTGTTATCAGTGAAATCGAGCAATTAAGTCTAATAGAAAAAATGGGGATATTAGAGTATTTGGTAAAGGAGATTAAGCAATCAGTAGAAGCAGTTGCAGTAACTCCAAAGCCCAAGTATAAAGTAACTGATTTTCATGGTATTGCTCCCAATTTACTTGCAGGAAAAGATGCCCAAGAATTGGTAAATCAGATGCGTGATGAGTGGGAAGAACGGGAAGAACGGAGATAGCAAAAATGAAAATTGAACCCATTTTAAAACTTTCTGATCAACAAGTTTTAGAGTTGACGGAATTACAAATGAAACCGGAAGAAGATAGACGTTTGAGTGAGTTGCTAGACAGACAACAAGCTGGTATTCTCACAGAATCAGAACATCCTGAATTACAAGCACTAATGCAAATTTATCAGGAAGGTTTATTGAGAAAAGCTACTGCATTAAGTGAAGCTGTAAAACGTGGATTAATAAAAGAATTAGATGGGTATCTTATTTATCATTAATAAAATCAATAAATTGCGATACCGCATCATATTGATCAGGAATAGCTAAAAACCGCAATAATAACTCTTGATCCAAATCTGGAAAAAACCGACTGCGGTTAACTTCCTCATATTCCAAAACAGCATTTAAACTAAAAATTTGAATTTTATGATTTCTCCAAAACCAAACTTCAGGAACTCCCTTAGGTTTATATAATTCAGTTCTATTAATTGAACCACTACTAACGATAATTTCAATCACAATATCAGGAACTTCTTTATTAGTACCAATACAATAAGATTCATCTGGTGTTCCCGAAGCATAACCCGCTGCTTCTAAAGTAAAACCACCCCTACCATAAAACCGAATCCCCTTATATCTCATGTATGCTTCTAATAAATAGGAAAGGGTTTTTTTCACATATTCATGTTTATCACCAATAGGAGACATTATTTCCAGCACCCCTGCTAAATATGCCAATTTTACAGCATGATTTTCTTCTAACTGGACTTCAATAGTTTTAAACTGTTGCCAAGAAACACCAGGTACAGTTATCAGTTTTTCTGTTTCCTGTTCTAAAAGTGGAACTGTCATAGAACAAACCGCTATTATTTTTAATCAATTATAAGCTGTTGTGCATTTAATTTGTATAAGTGGAACAGGACTCTTGCCTGTTAAACAATAGTTGAGAATATTAGGATTATACAATTTAGCTGTGTAACAGCTTACTCTCTAGCAATAAAGCAGATTGCAGATCAATAGACATCTCCAGAAAAGAAATTATGGAACCTATTTATGGGGGCAGGGCGAAGCTTATGGGATATCTAGATGTCTGATTTTTCCGTTAAATTATCGCCCATAAGCTTCGCCCCTACAGTTTCCGCAGTAGGTGATCACCCGAATGCTAAACCCCTACGATTAAAATATGTTCTGGGAAAATGACAATCTCCAGAAAAGAAATGATGGAACTTATTTATGGGGGCAGGGCGAAGCTTATGGGATATCTAGATGTCTGATTTTTCCGTTAAATTATCGCCCATAAGCTTCGCCCCTACAGTTTCCGCAGTAGGTGATCACCCGAATGCTAAACCCCTACGATTAAAATATGTTCTGGAAAAATGACAATCTCCAGAAAAGAAATTATGGAACTTATTTATGGGGGCAGGGCGAAGCTTATGGGATATCTAGATGTCTGATTTTTCCGTTAAATTATCGCCCATAAGCTTCGCCCCTACAGTTTCCGCAGTAGGTGATCACCCGAATGCTAAACCCCTACAATTAAAATATGTTCTGGGAAAATTACAGCAACTTATCCAGCAAACTATTTGCTAAATCAAGTAAATCAAGATCACAAATATGAAGATAACGCGCTAGAATATCGCTAATAGCTAATATTTTTTGATCTTCCCTAGAAATCCGCAAACATTCTTCTAAATCTACAGCTAAATCAAACAGTGGCCTATCTCGTAAACGATACCTAATTTTTACTGCTATATCATCATTACTTACTAAAAATTCTTTAATAGTATCTAATAAAGAATGATTCAATATTTCATCATCATCCCATGTTTCTAACCAATCTCCATCGGCATCTTCAACATAAAGATGTACATAATTTACTCCATATTCTAACCAGTCTTGTTGCATTCTGCGGGCTGCTGCTAAAATTTCAGCAAATTCATCTACTTGAGTAATGCTGTTCATTTCTTTTTGGTTAAGCATAAATGCTGATAAATGCTGTCGTAAACAGGTAACGATTTAGGCAAGGACTCAGGTGTTCAATATCAACAATTGGATATCAGGAAAAGTTGACATACTTTCCTTGGGACAGATGATCACTGTTGTACAGCGCCACATTTACTAACTGGTTGATAAAATCATTTTCGCCAGGATTGTAACTTAAAAACAATCCTCGCTCTATTTCCCACATTTGCAGGGCATTTTGCCACTTTTCATATTTTTGACCATGAAATTCTTTACTAACACTGGTGATTTGAATACAAAGTGGTTTGTGTTGATGATTACTAACGATTAAATCTGTCGCCATAGAAAGGTCAGCAATATAACGCTGCCAAACATTCCCTTCACGACGCACAATATCTTGGGCTATTGATTTAATCATATCATCATCCAACTGATTAAACTCCCCTGCCATCATTTTTTTCTTCCAAATATAAAATTTGGCATCTGTTGAGTTGATCCACTTAGGAAATAAATAACCATACCAATACCTTTCATTGGCTGTCATTTGCTCAAATTTTGCTTGTCTGGCTGCTTCGGAAGGTAATGATTTAATTAGTAGCCAAATTGTAGAGTCTGTAATTACCTCTAGGAGAAACGCAAGCACATAAGGTTTAGCAGTCAGGGAACCAGGGCGAGTATATTTAACCCAACGATTGATCTCATTTAATCTTTTGGCTAACTGAGGATCTATTGTTGCGGCTCTCTCGCTTAATAACTTTAGTTTATCCTTTATTTCTTTTGCTTGCAAACTACGCCCTACTTTTGAGTCACTAAACTAAATAAACATTTTGTTTTCAATTTATACCTGGGAACAGATGTATATGATTCATGTTTTGGTGTATTTGGTGTTAAAGTTTGGTTTTTGGTAAAGTTTTGGTAAAGTTTTGGTAAAGTTTTAGTAAAATTTTGGTAAAATTTACTTAATTAAAGAAAGATTGTATTGACATTTTTGGACAAAGGTTGTATTTGCCAAAATTTGAGGATTTCACAACTCTGGTTTTACCCAGTTAGCTGGTGCAAAATACTTACTGCCACAGTAGTTAGTATACTATCTTTTGGTTTCAGTCTCTACCACTCTGGTTGTTTATTTTCTGCAACTGGGGATACACTTTTTTATTTGCTGATACTTTTCTATCTTATCCTGTTTCCCGGTACAAGATGTACTGTTTTTCTTTCCCTCAATCATACTTAATATTTTCTTTAGGTTTTATCTGCTCAGTGGCTTATTTTTGCTTATTTATGACTTTTGTCAACTGGGTTACTGGGATATCTACTTCTAGTTCTGTCTAAAATGTACAAATTATATGATAACGAACCGCAAAGGACGCAAAGGACACAAAGAAGGAATAAAATGGGATATCACACAATTTGATAATTTTGTGATAGACAGTTGGATTCATCTAGCTTAATGAAAATCTAAACAATATTTGCCAAAACTTTGCTAACAATAGTTTTCAGTCACAATAATGTTTACATAATTCATCATGTCTCAACCGACGATAGAATCCATCCTACAGGAAAAGCGTCTGTTTCATCCAGCTAGTGATTTTTCCCAAAAAGCTCAAATCAAAAGTTTGGAAGATTATCAGCGTCTTTATGATACCGCAAAAGCTGACCCTGAGAAATTTTGGGCAGATTTAGCGGAAAATGAGTTACATTGGTTTGAAAAATGGGATACTGTGCTAGATTGGCAACCTCCTTTTGCGAAGTGGTTTGTCAATGGCAAGATTAATATTTCTTACAACTGTCTTGATAGACATCTAACGACTTGGCGTAAAAACAAAGCGGCTTTGATTTGGGAAGGTGAACCGGGAGATTCTCGCACGCTAACTTATGCTCAGTTACATCGTGAAGTTTGTCAATTTGCTAATGTTCTCAAACAGTTGGGTGTGAACAAGGGCGATCGCGTGGGAATTTATATGCCCATGATACCCGAAGCGGCTATTGCTATGTTAGCCTGTGCGAGAATAGGCGCACCTCATAGCGTTGTTTTTGGTGGTTTTAGTGCGGAAGCTTTGCGCGATCGCTTAAATGATGCTCAAGCAAAAGTAGTAGTTACTGCTGATGGTGGTTGGCGTAAGGATGCAATTGTACCGCTTAAAGAACAGGTAGATAAAGCTTTAGCAGATAACGCCGCACCCAGTGTTACAGATGTCTTAGTGGTTAAACGCACCGGTCAAAAAACCCATATTGAACCAGGAAGGGATCACTGGTGGCATGATTTACAACAAGGTGTATCCGCTGACTGTCCGGCTGAACCAATGGACAGCGAAGATATGCTATTTGTTCTTTATACCTCTGGTAGTACGGGTAAACCCAAGGGGGTAGTACACACTACGGGCGGTTATAACCTATACAGCCATATTACCACAAAATGGATTTTTGATTTACAGGACACAGATGTATATTGGTGTACTGCTGATGTAGGTTGGATTACGGGACATAGCTATATTGTTTATGGTCCTCTTTCCAACGGTGCAACTACTGTAATGTATGAAGGTGCGCCCCGTGCATCTAATCTTGGTTGTTTCTGGGATGTGATTGAAAAATACGGTGTAACGATTTTTTATACTGCTCCTACCGCTATCCGCGCCTTTATCAAAATGGGTGAACACCATCCTAAATCCCGCAATCTTTCATCCTTGCGGTTGTTGGGTACTGTCGGTGAACCTATCAACCCCGAAGCTTGGATGTGGTATCATAAAGTGATTGGTGGTGAACGTTGCCCGATAGTTGATACTTGGTGGCAAACGGAAACTGGTGGTGTTATGATTACACCTTTACCCGGTGCAATTCCCACTAAACCCGGTTCTGCTACCCGTCCTTTCCCTGGTATTATTGCGGATATTGTGGATTTAGAAGGTAACACAGTTCCCGACAATGAAGGTGGTTATTTAGCTGTACGTCATCCTTGGCCGGGAATGATGCGGACTGTGTACGGTGATCCTGAGCGTTTCCGTCGCACTTATTGGGAACATATTCCGCCCAAAGATGGTAAATATACTTACTTTGCCGGTGATGGTGCAAGAAAGGATGAAGATGGCTATTTCTGGGTCATGGGTCGTGTGGATGACGTGCTAAATGTGTCTGGACACCGCTTAGGGACTATGGAAGTAGAATCTGCGTTAGTTTCCCATCCGGCGGTTGCTGAGGCTGCGGTGGTTGGTAAACCTGATGAGTTGAAGGGTGAAGAAGTTGTAGCTTTTGTGACCTTAGAGGGAACTTATCAACCCAGTGAGGAGTTGAGTAAGGAACTGAAAAAGCACGTTGTCAGTGAAATTGGTGCGATCGCTCGTCCTGGGGAAATTAAGTTTACTGATGCACTGCCAAAAACGCGATCGGGTAAAATTATGCGTCGGTTGTTACGGAATTTAGCTGCGGGTCAGGAGGTATCGGGAGATACTTCTACTCTTGAGGATCGCAGTGTGTTGGATAAGTTGCGGGAAGGTGCTTAGTTTAGGTTAAGCTCACGCAGAGACGCAGAGGCGCAGAGAGGTGAATTAATATGGGGTGGGCAATTTTGCTTACCCTATATTTTGGGAAGCAAATTATAACTGAATTAAGATAGGGATATATATAACATAATGAGGGATGCACTCGGACAAAGAGGTGAGAGGATATTTGAAGTTTTAATCACTAAATTTCACTCTGATGATGGTCCCATTTTTAAGCCTCAGTTTTTAGGAGATAAATGGCAGTATGTTGATTTTATTGTTGAGTTAGTAGGTGCTGGTTGTTATATTCCTTATTTTTTTGTCCAAGTCAAAACTACCAGACAAGGTTATACTAAGAAAGATAAACGTTTAAAGGTGCAAGTAAAAAAGGAATCTGTAATTGGTATAGCATCTTATCCAGCACCAACTTATATAGTGGGAATTGATGAAGTTCAAGAAGTCGGTTATTTAGTTTCTGCTAATGGTGAAAATTTAACATCTCTCTCAAGTTTATCTACTAATTTTCCTATTAATAAACAGAATAGAGAAATCCTTTGGAATGAGGTCAATAATTTTTGGCAACCGTACACACAGAATATACAGAAAATTTTAAGTTCCCAATTTACTGATCAACAATGGAGATAAAACAATGCAAACAGAACAACCTTGGTATATTGGTTTCCGTTCAGAAGCTTTAGCTGTTGTTTACTTGACTCGTCGTGATGATTTGATTGTTTCTCAACAACAAAAAGACACAGGATTAGATTTATTAGTAACCATCACCCAAGATGGTAAGTCTAGCGGTAGAATGTTTGGGGTAGAAGTGAAAGCAACAGCTTCTAGTTCTAATTTGATTCAGCATGATAGTATTTTTAAGCTAAAAAATAAAAGATATAACAATTTGAATGTCTTGAGAGATTTACCATTTCCCGTTTGCTTGTTTTTCTTTACATTAGATAATGATGAAGGTTACTATAGATGGATTTTAGAACCTATTCTCAAAGATGGAAATAATGTGGCATTGAAATTTAATGAAAATGAGGAATTTAAAAACCTGAATGATGAGAAAATAGATGATATTATTGCGATGGTTAATAATTGGTATGACCATAAAAGTAATTTAATAAAATTGTAAAAATCATGAAAGAAGTAATAACACCGACAAGTAAAAGTTATAAGGAATATTTAATTTCATCTCTCCAAGATGTTGAAGAAGCTGCTGCATATTTAGAAACTTTTTTACAATTGGATGAAGAAGTCCGTGAACCTGAAGTTTTACGTTCTGCATTAAAGAATATTATTGATGCACGGTTAGCAGCAAATAATCTTTCGGAAACTGCTAAACAGAAATATCAACAACTTGATCAGATTTTATCTGCAAGTTTCGGAGATGAGATTTATAGTTTAGTTGAGTTTTTAGATGTTTTGGGATATCGAATTAAGTTAGAGGTTAAAGTATAAGTATAGTATTCATGTTTTTGGCATAAATATCATGACTCTTGCAAAGGAAACACAATACTACTCACCCGCAGAATATCTAGAATTTGAAATAAATTCAGAAATACGTCACGAATATATAGATGGCTTAATTATACCCATGATCGGTGGAACACCAGATCACAACCAAATTACTGGCAATTTTTATGCTGTGCTAAATTTTGCTCTTAAACGTCAACCCTATCAAGTCTTTGTTACAGATCAAAGACTTTGGATTCCTCAAAAAAGGATTCACACTTATCCTGATGTTATGGTTGTGCAAACTCCCCTGGTATTCGCAGAAGGAAGAAATGATACTATTACTAACCCAATAATGATAGCTGAGGTATTATCAAAATCTACCAAAGATTATGATCGAGATGAGAAATTTGCAGCTTATCGGACTATTCCTAGTTTTCAAGAATATATTTTAATTGACCAATATACAATGCACGTTGAACAGTATATTAAAACAGATTGGAGAAAATGGACATTTTTAGAATATGAAGATAGTAATGATAGTTTAAATTTAGCTTCTATTGACTGTGAAATTTCTCTTGTTGATATTTATGACAAGGTAGATTTTACCAGTGAAGCATCATAATTAATGGTGCGTTACTTCGTGTAAATTGATTGGTGTATTTTATGATCTTTTTGCACTCCTAACGCACCCTACAAACTACTAATTTTCATTAGCTTCTATCAAAATAGTATAATAGAGTTGATCACCAATTCTAAAAGCTGTGTGAGAAATTAACTTATCCATCAAAGATTTAACATTATTAATTAATCCTCTTTTTTTAGCAATCAACAATATACCTAATACTCCAGTCAAAGACAATCCTAATTTTATCGCTTCCTGTCTTCCTAATCTTTCATCTATTAACAACTTATTAGCATTTAATTCTATTGCTAATACAATTGCTTCAGATTCTCCCCTATCTAAATTTCGCTGTAAATCTTTTACTAATTGATAATTAATAACAGGTTTATTCTTGAGAAAATTAGCATTTTTTATAGCATTATTAACTTTTTCTCCTGCTCTAATATCTGTTAATTCATCATATACTGCTTGAGGAATAATAACTTCACTATAAATTTCTTGCAGTAAAAATAGGTGATCAATTTTAGCTAAATTGCTAATTGGTGATGTGTTACTAACAATAATCATAACCAACCTGTTTCTTGAAGAGTTTTCATATCTTCTTGAAATTCTGCAACATCATAATGAAGGGAAATATTACGTTGAGCGAGTAATTCCTGAAATTCTACATAATTCATTTCAGCTATTTTACTAGCTTTACCTAAACTAACTTTTTCTTTTTCAAATAACATCACTGCAATTTCTATTAATAATTCTTTTGATGTCATTCCTGTAGAATGGAGAATTTCATCAGAAATAGTTAAACTCATAAATTTATCTCCTCATGAAAATTGTGTTGAATTAATTATTTATCTTTACTTGATCAAGTCTTATAATATAATATCACAATTTTGGTACATTCTCAAATCTTAATTAAACCTTGCATTTGTCAGAATCAGGATGTCCAGGATTTAAGGATTTGCAGGATGTGATTGAATGATTGTTTGTGAGGATGTTGGGTATTTTATTTGTCTGAATTAGGATGTCCAGGATTTGAGGATTTTCAGGATGTGATTGAATGATTGTTTGTGAGGATGTTGGGTATTTTCAGGATGTTTTTTGATAATTTTATTTAAATGATTATAAACCATCTAAAAATTACCATCCTGTACATCCTTTAATCCTGGTTATCCTGATTCTGACAAAATTTAGATCCCCGACTTCTTTGATCTAATCATCCTGTATCAAAATCAATTATCCTAGAAGTCGGGGATCTTTGTGATACAAAATTATACTATATATGCGCGGACAGATTTCCACTGATAACATAAATATAATGTAAATTTCGCATCTTGTCAAGTCTTAAAATGTAAATTTTATCAAGATCATCGTTTTTCTGAATCAAGATTTATACAGGATCGAAGTTTAAACATAAAATATAAATACAATCTTGGTTATGCATAATGACTTCCCTCACAGTATTGACATTACCAGACCACACCCAGCTACCAGACTCCGATGGTACATTTGTGTTAGCGAAGCGTACCGTAGGTCAAAATCTTCAGGAACATCCCCAAAGTATATTAATTACAGACTCTATTAAACCTATTCTCGAAAAACTGCATCCTGACGGCCAATATTGTATCGGTCAAGATTCTGGGATATATTGGCGGTTAACAGATCCACCAGAAAAAGGTGCAGAAGCACCAGATTGGTTTTATGTACCCAATGTACCACCAACTTTAAACGGTAAAATGCGCCGTTCTTATGTGCTATGGAAAGAATATATTGCACCTTTAATAGTGATTGAATTTGTCTCCGGTGATGGTACAGAAGAACGAAATAAAACACCACCATCTCAAGGAAATGATGGAAAAGTTGGTAAATTTTGGGTTTATGAACAAGCTATCCGTGTTCCTTATTATGCCATTTATGAAGTAGCAAAGGCACAAGTCGAAGTTTATCATTTAGTGGATAATAATTATCAATTAATGACACCCAATGAACGGGGACATTATCCCATTAAACCTTTAGGGGTAGAGTTAGGAATTTGGCAAGGTTTATATCAAAATGCTGATTTACCTTGGTTGCGTTGGTGGGATGAATCAGGGAATTTATTGTTAACAGGTGAAGAACGTGCAGCAGTTGAAAAACAAAAGCGGGAAAAACTTGTGGAAAAATTACGTTCCCTTTCTCCTGAACAACTTAACACTTTAGGAATTGATCTGGAAATGCTAGAATAAATACTAATTTTTCAAAAAATTCCTAAAAAATGTCAGAATCAGGATGTCCAGGAGTTGAAGATTTACAGGATGTTGTTTGAAAGTCTCATGTTTTGATTTTTGATTGTCCATCTTTATCTGTGTTTATCTGTGTTTATCTGCGTTTATCTGCGTTTAATTATTCTTGATATTACTGAAGGTGCTTAGTTTGAAATAGTCTCGCGCAATCTCTCTTAATAAATCCCGTAGGGTAAGCGAAAATACGCAAAGTGTTTTTTAGTGTCTTTGCATAAAGTTAAGTTAAAAAATGATAGGTTGAGTTAAGCGGAAGCGCAACCCAAGGAAAAGTTTGATAATATTAATTTTGGGTTTAACTTCACTGTGTTATTCCATAATTGATGAAGGATTGATATTGATGACGATAAGCAAGGAGAATAGTTTATGCAAGTAAGACAAGAAATTTTTGATACCTATTGGCGATTTGCTGCTATGCGTCAGGAAGTATTTTTTAACAAACTTAAAAATGTTCCACCACCTTGGACGAGCGATCCTATTCTTAATACTTATAAATTTTGTAATGCTTATCGAGTAAGTGATCGGGTTTCTCAATATCTGATCAAAAATGTAATTTATGATGAAAATAGGAGCAAAAATGAAGAAGAAGTGTTATTCAGGATTTTGCTATTTAAAATTTTCAATAAAATAGAAACTTGGGAATATTTAGAAAGCAAAATAGGAAATTATATTACACTGTCTAATTTTGATTTAGACGTATATTCAAACATATTACAAGAAGCTATGGATCTTGGATATGTGATTTATACCAGTGCTTATATGTCTTGTGCTAGTAAAGAGTTTGGTTATGATAAAAAACACCAAAATCATTTGGCATTAATTGATAAAATGGTTTGCCAAGATAGGGTGATTAATCCTATAGTCAAAGCTAAAAATTTAGAAGAAATTTTCCATATTCTTGCATCTTATCCATTGTTAGGTAAGTTTATGGCTTACCAATTAGCGACAGATATTAATTATAGTGAAGTTATTAACTTTGATGAAAACAGTTTTACTATAGCAGGACCGGGCGCAGAACGAGGTATTAATAAATGTTTTATTGATACTCAAGGAAAAAGTTATGCTGATGTAATTTATTGGATGACCGAAAATCAAGAAAATGAATTTCAACGATTGGGATTAAATTTCCAATCGCTTTGGGGTCGTCCTCTACAAGCCATAGACTGTCAAAATCTTTTTTGTGAAACTGACAAATACTGTCGAGCCGCATTTCCTGATTTAAAAAGTAATCGTAAAAAGATCAAAGCAAAATTCACTGCAACTCCTCAGCCAATTGATTATTTTTATCCACCTAAATGGTGTATTAATGATCAAGTTCAGGAAACTTTAGCACAGAGATTACCACCATTAGAAATTCCTAATTTGCAAGATAATTCTCAGCAATTATCTTTAGAGTTAGATTCTTTGGTAAAAACGGCATCCGAAATATCAGATAATGTATCAAAATTGCATAAAAAATATACGCAAGAAACGCAGAATAAAAAATCAAAAGCTTTGAAAAATACAGAGTTGCAAAAATCTCAACAGTTGTGTCTTTTTTGATATATTCTACTATTTATAAATCAGGAGTAATTCAGGGTAACACACATGGAAATAAAAGGATATGCCGAGATTGATATTACTAAAAAGTATCGCTATTTATTAGGACGTAAATGGGATGAAACTTTGCCACAAGTTACCTTTATAATGCTTAACCCAAGTAAGGCTGATGAAAATGAAGGTGATCCCACACTGACTAGGTGTATTAACTTTACCCGGTCTTGGAAGAAATACGGTTCTCTTGAACTGGTTAATTTATTCGCTTATCGTGCTACAAAACCCTATGAACTTCGCCAAGTAGATGACCCTGTGGGACCGAAAAATAACTACTATATTGAATTAGCAACACAACGCGCTGACTTAATTATTTTAGCTTGGGGTAGTGGTGCAAATAAGCATACCAGAATTAAAAATCGTGATAAGGAAGTGCTAAGTCTAATTTCTCGTAAACAACCTATTTATTGTCTAGAGCTAACAAAGAAAGGATTTCCACATCATCCGAGAGGTCTTAGAAATAATCTAGAGCCAATTATTTTTCCCTATCAACAAAGCTAAATTTCAAATTTTCATGGTGACACTTTTTAAGTATTACTCAGATTTGTATTTTATCTCTATAAAAATCAACAACTATTTTGAAATAGGAGAAATTGCATCATGAATTTTTCTGAATATCAAACACAAGCATTGAATACAGATCAAATTCCTGCTGTTGAAGGTAGTGAATTAATCATACCGCTATTAGGGTTAGTTGGTGAAGTTGGTTCTTTGATGACAGAATATAAAAAACATTTACGCGATGGTGATGCACACAAATTATTTAAAGAAGGAATTGCAGAAGAATTGGGAGATATGCTTTGGTATATTTCCAATATAGCCAGTAAATTTAACCTAAATTTAGAAGAAATAGCAAACAATAATTTGAGAAAGTGTAATGACCGTTGGGGATGGAGAAATTCATCACCAATAGATGAGCCAAATACCATATACATTTTTGATAATGACTTCCCAGAAACTGAAAGATTGCCACGACAATTTGAAGTAGAAATTACAGAAGTCAGCAAAGATAATTCCGTGAAAATGAAAGCATTTATCAACCAGGAACAGATAGGAAATGATCTCACTGATAATTCTTATCAAAGTGATGGGTATCGCTTCCATGATGTTTTTCATTTTGCTTATGCTGCTATTTTAGGTTGGTCTGTAGTTACTCGTAGCATTCTAAAACGTAAGCGCAAAAGTAATCCTCTTATTGACGAAGTTGAAGACGGAGGTCGTGCAGTAGCTATTGAGGAAGGTATATCAGCACTTGTATTCAGCTATGCTAAAGATCACGGTTTTTTAGAAGGTGTTTCAACTTTAGATTATCAACTATTGAAGACTATTAAAAATATGACATCTCATTTAGAAGTTTCTCGTTGTTCATTGGGAGATTGGGAGAAGGCGATTTTCATGGGTTATGATGTTTGGAGACAAGTAGAGAAAAATCATGGGGGAAAGGTAGTTGTTGATCTTGATGCACGTTCGATTACTTATCAAATTTGAGTAAGCTAGACTCAAGCAATAAATCTATTTTCTTACCAGTGAAGCATCATAATTAATTGTCTGAATCAGGATGTCCAGGATGTTGTTTGAAATTATCGTGTTTTGATTTTCGATTGTCCATCTTTATCTGCGTTTATCTGCGTTCATCTGCGTTCAATTATTTTTGCTATTTTTAAACGAACCACAGAGACGCAGAGGACGCAGAGAAAAAATATCATTTATCTTTTTATTCATGCAATTAATTATTTTTAGAAGTCGGGGATCTTTGACCACAAACTAAAATCCTGTAAATCCTTTAATCCTGTACTTCGACTTCGCTCAGTAACCAGACATCCTGATTCAGATAATACCTTTGACAGATGAACAGGTATAAACTCAGCATCTAAGATATCAAAGCCGGATTGATACCAAAAGTATGAATTCCAACTTTCATATTTGGACGCTGACACCTACAGATGTCTACAAGACACTAACAACAACTCCTCAAGGTATCAGCGAGGCAGAAGCAAATTTAAGATTAAAACAATTTGGTTATAACGAACTTCCTGAACCCCAAACCCGCCCTTTAATACTCCGTTTCACTGACCAATTAACCCATTTTATGGCGTTGCTGTTGTGGGTAGCGGGAATATTAGCTTTTATTTCCCAAACACCGGAATTAGGTTGGGCAATTTGGGCAGTAATTTGGATTAATGCTATTTTTAGTTTTTGGCAGGAATATCAAGCGGAAAAAGCTTTATCAGCACTGAAAAAAATCTTACCTTCCCAAGCTAAAGTTTATCGTGATGGAAAATTATCTGTAATTGCTGCCCGTGAATTAGTTAGCGGCGATGTCATGCAGTTAGAAGAAGGTGATAAAATCTCCGCTGATGCCAGACTGATTGAAAGTCAATCTTTATATGTAGATGCTTCCGTACTTACAGGGGAATCTTTGCCTGTTCCCCGCATTAGCGAACCTGTCACCGCCGCAAATATCCATGCTTCGGAAGCGAGTAATTTAGTATTTGCAGGTTCTACGGTTGCTGCTGGTCGGGGACTGGCGGTAGTATATGCAACAGGGACACATACAGAATTTGGTCAAGTCGCCCATCTTACGGCAAATGTGAAGCGGGAAGCCAGCACTTTAGAGGTGCAGATTTCTAGGGTGGTTCACATCATTACTATCATTGCTTTGAGTATGGGGGTGGTGATATTTTTATTAACTAAGTTGCTGGTGGGAATGCAACTGAAAGAAAGTTTCATTTTTGCCATTGGTATTATTGTGGCGTTTGTTCCCGAAGGTTTACTACCTACTGTGAGTTTAGCTTTAGCCATTGGTGTCAGACGCATGGCTACTAAGAATGCTTTGGTGCGGCGTTTGTCTGCGGTGGAAACTCTGAGTGCAACGACTGTTATTTGCACTGATAAAACTGGGACTTTGACTAAAAATGAAATGACTGTCCGCCAATTGTGGATTCCTAATACTAATATTAATGTGACTGGGGTGGGTTATGAACCCAAGGGAGAAGTAGAAATTACCTCTGGTGAAAATCAGTCTCAGGTGCGGTTAATGTTGACTGGTGCGGCGCTTTGTTCTAATGCGCGGTTAAATCATCCCCCCAATTCCAATCAATGGCAAGCTGTGGGTGATCCTACGGAAGCGGCGTTATTGGTGGCGGCAATTAAGGCGGGGTTGAAGTTGGAGGAGTTGCAACAGCGATCGCCCAGGGTTCGGGAGATTCCTTTTGATTCTCACCGCCGCATGATGACGGTTTTATTATCAGGTAATTTAGGGTTAGATAATGTTGAAAATTGCGAGTATGTGATTTTTACCAAGGGTGCGCCTTTGGATGTGTTGCAGCATTCGCGGTATTTATGGCATTCGGGGGAAAAGCTGGAATTAACGGAAACTCAGCGCGAGGAAGTTGTGGCGGCTAATGATCAATTGGCTAGTCAAGGTTATCGTGTTTTAGGGGTGGCGACAAGGCAAGGTGGGGGGGAATTAAATCAGCTAGATAATAATTTGTTAGAACAGGATTTGACTTTTTTGGGGTTGGTGGCGATGATTGATCCACCACGTCCAGAAGTTGCGGATGCGATCGCCCTTTGTCATCGTGCCGGCATTCAAGTTACTATGATTACAGGTGATTATGGTTTAACAGCAGCAGCGATCGCCCAACGTATTGGTTTAGCTAACGGTAAACCCAGAATTATCACTGGTGAACAATTAGGACATCTTTCTGATACGCAATTACGGCAAATCATCCACAAGCACAAAACCGGGTTAGTATTTGCCAGAGTCATACCAGAACAGAAACTCAGGTTAGTTGAAGCCTATAAAACCCTTGGTCATGTCGTCGCTGTCACTGGTGATGGTGTCAACGATGCCCCGGCTTTACGCGCTGCGAATATCGGCATAGCAATGGGAATTAGTGGTACAGATGTTGCCCGTGAAGCTGCGGACATTGTGCTGATAGATGATAACTTTGCCACTATCGTCTCTGCCATTGAACAGGGTCGGGCGGTGTATCAAAATATCCGCAAGTTCATGACTTACATTCTCGCTTCCAACATGGCGGAGTTTTTACCTTTCCTAGCAATGGTGTTTCTGAAAATACCGCCAGCACTAGTAATTTTGCAGATATTAGCCATTGACTTAGGTACAGATATGTTACCCGCACTAGCATTAGGGGCAGAAAAACCGGAAACTGGTTCAATGGAGTTACCACCCCGGAAAAAATCCCAAGCACTGTTAGATTTACCTTTATTACTGCGTGCTTACTGCTTTTTAGGTCTGCTGGAAGGTTTAGCAGGTATGGCAGGATTTTTCTTTGTTTGGTGGACAAATGGTTATAATCTTCCCCAATTACAGGCACTTAGCCCTAGTATTTTATCTCACTCCGCAAATGCAGCAACAATGGCGATTTATCACCAAGCTACGACAATGACTTTAGCTGTAATTGTCGCTTGTCAAGATGGTAACGTTTTTGCCTGTCGTTCGGAACGGTTTTCTATTTTGCGTTTGGGCTTTTTTACTAACCGTTTAATTTGGGCAGGAATTGCGGTGGAATGGATATTGATTCTATCAATTATTTATTCTCCTACTTTGCAAAATGTCTTCTCGACTGCACCTTTAAAACCATCTTATTTGTTGATGTTATTGTTTTGTCCACCGTTAATTTTAATAGCTGATGAATTGCGAAAAATAATTATTAACAGAGTCAACCATCAAGCTGAAATCTCATAGTTATCAATTGATAATTGATAATTGTTTTATTCAAGGTTTCAAGTAAACATTCAGCCGTCATTCTCCGTCAGCAAGAAAGAAGAAAACCATCAGTGATCAATTGATAATTGATAATTGACAATGGAAAGTTACATCTTGCTCAAGGGTAGAGGATAGAAAGCAAGGAAAGGTTTTTAGTAAGTAGGGTTTGCTGAATAAACCTAAAACCTTGATATATCAAAGGTTAGAGGCTGATAAACACAGAAATTAGTGCAAGGGTTTTGAAGGGTATACCGGAAAAAGTGTGCATTTTTTGGGATTTCAAGAGATGGCAAAGAAATTTTCAAATCTCCTCCTGACTCCTGACTCCTGACTCCTGACTCCTATGCCCTCACGGAAAGACTTTCTCAGCAACCCCTAAGTATTCAGCCTCCTGCCTTCTGCCTTCGTTAATTTTCTTGCTCTTGAAAACTAGAGACTTTAAACCCAATTAACCTCATTATCAATTGTCAATTATCAATTGTCCATTGTTAAATCCTTGACAATATTTTGCTACCATACTACCTAAAACTTGTAAATCTATGGGTTTGGAAATATAATCATCAACACCAGCAGCTAAACAAGTTTCTTTATCTCCTTTCATAGCCATTGCTGTTTGGGCAATTATCGGAATATGCTGATATTGGGGATGTTTTCGCAGTTGTTCCACTAAACTCAAACCGTTGCTATCTGGTAAATTCACATCCATTAAAATTACTGCTGGTTGTATCTGTGGGAGAGTCATCCACATTTCCTGTGCATTCTTAACACAAGTCACTTGATAACTTAATATACTTAAATAAATTCGTATTAATTCAGAATTGGCAAAATCATCTTCTACTAATAAAATTTCTCTTGATGCACTGATGGGAATATGAGAAGAAAACTGAGAAGCAGAAGAATTACTCGTTACTTGACTTAATTCTAAATCTTTTTCTGCTTTGACTTCGATTGCTTCCAAAACTTTTCCTGTGGGTTTAAGTGGTAAGATAATAGTAAAAGCAGAACCTTTATTTACTTCCGATTCTAACTCTAAAGAACCACCATGAATTTGAGCCAGTTGTTGTGTCACTACCAACCCTAAACCAGTACCTTCGTTGTTTCTAGAACCGGGGTTCATAATTTGGCTATAAGGACGAAATAGTAAAGATTGATATTCTTTGGAAATACCAATTCCAGTATCCCAAACTGTAAATCTTAAAGATAAATCTTGTGTAGCTACCTTTAAACCTACACTACCTGAATTGGTAAATTTGACTGCATTAAATAATAAATTCAAGAGCATTTGCTTGAGTCGCAAAGGATCAGCTAATAAAGTTGTTACATCATCGTTAATTTCTAAACGTAATTTCAAACCTTTATTAGCAGCTTTTTCTTTCACTAAAGCTAAAACATTGCTACATAATGATGGTACATCAATTATTTCCCATTGTATTTCTAGCTCGTTGGCTTCTATTTTGGAAAGATCCAAAATATCGTTAATCAAGTCTAGTAAATGTTTACCACTCGATTGAATAATGTGTAAATATTCTTGATGGCGTTGTCTGTCTGGTTCGTAACCTTGTGCTAAAAGTAGATGAGTAAATCCAATTATAGAACTTAAAAGTGTGCGGATTTCGTGACTGGTATTGGCGAGAAATTGATTTTTAAGTTGATTGGTGCGTTCTAATCTTGATTATAATTAGCTAATTGTTTACATCTTTCTTGCCAAAATTGCATTTGCTTTAGTTGTGTTAAGGCTGTATGACAATGCTGAATTGTTCTTTTAATGAATTGCGATCGCAGGGGAGTTAAGGATGGTTTAATTGAAACACCATTCACGTTAGACTTTGATGTGGCAATAATTAGCCATGCCATCATACCGTTATCATCATCAACTAAACGCCAAGCACTGCCAGGTTTTTGTTTCTCCATTTGCTGCAAATCTTCCAGTCTGATGGTAGCGTTTAACCTCAAGTCCAGCTTTGTTCCAGGTTGGGATATTATTTCTATGATTGGTGTTCTCAGGGAGGAAGAACTAGAAACATAACAAATCTTACCCACTATTTCATCTGCTGGAAATTGAGCGATCGCCACCCAACGCCCATTTAAAGCTTTTTCCAGTTCGTTGACTACTGTTTGATAAATTTCTGCTTCTGTCCCTGTGGACTGCATCATATTAGCAGCCAGCAGACAATCATTTAAACGACTCTGCAAATGATTTAAGCTGTTTTGCAACCAAAAATTATCCCGCCGTTGCTGGATTGTGTGCAAAAGTTTTGATGTTCCATCGATCTGGGAGTTTTGTTCTGGTAAGTTTGAAGACTGCTGCATGGTTTACTAGACAGCCAAAGAAACTAACCTTGGCAGGAAATTATGAACTGGATTTTATGTATATTAACGTAGAAATATCTTTTAATTGTAAATTATAACTGATAGTATCTATTGTAACGCCTAATGCAACTGTTATTGAATCACATTACACATTTATTTTATTTTCTTCACAGAAACTTAAAACAATGGATACACAACTAGCTCAATTAATCATTAACGGCATTGCGGTGGGCAGTATTATTGCTCTAGGAGCAGTAGGACTAACGCTGACCTATGGAATTTTACGATTATCAAACTTTGCTCATGGTGATTTTCTTACCTTGGGAGCTTATTTGACTTTGGTAGCCAATGCCTTGGGTGTAAACATTTGGCTATCAATGATTTTAGCAGCATCGGGAACAGTCGCAGTAATGTTACTGACAGAAAAATTGCTGTGGTCAAAAATGCGGTCAGTTCGTGCTACTTCCACCACACTGATCATCATTTCTATCGGACTGGCCTTATTTCTCCGCAACGGCATTATTTTTATTTGGGGTGGTAAAAACCAAAACTATAATCTCCCTGTCATCCCTGCTTTAGAATTTGGGGAATTACGGATACCGCAAAATCAATTATTGGTACTAGGGTTAGCTGTGCTGGCGATTTTGTTTCTTCACTACATATTACAAAACACTAAAATCGGTAAAGCTATGCGAGCAGTAGCCGATGATTTAGACTTAGCTAGAGTATCTGGTATTAACGTTGATAGAGTAATTCTTTGGACTTGGATAATTGCAGGTACTTTTACTTCTTTAGGCGGTAGTATGTACGGTTTGATTACCGCTGTACGTCCGAATATGGGCTGGTTTCTGATTTTGCCCTTGTTTGCCTCTGTGATTTTGGGTGGTATTGGCAACCCCTACGGTGCGATCGCTGCTGCTTTTATCATTGGTATTGTTCAGGAAGTCAGCATCCCTTGGCTAGGTTCTCAGTATAAACAAGGTGTAGCTCTCTTAATCATGATTTTGGTGCTGCTCATCCGTCCCAAAGGTTTATTTAAAGGCACAATCTAATACCATTTTAGATTGTGGATTTTGGATTTTGGATTGTGAAAGTCTTGATATATCAACATTTCATCTTTTAATTGTTCAAATTCATCTTTCCAATTAGTATAAAAAATCAGCCTTCAGCCGTCAGTATTTAGCATCAACTTAATGGCAAGAAAGTTGATCGCTAAAAGCTGAAAGCTGAAAGCTGAAAGCTAATTATTCAATGATCTGAAAATAATAAGCTGCCACCAAGAAGTTGATCGCCAACAGTAGCAACGCCCAACTGGCACGGAAAACGTAAGAAGGTTTAGCAGCTTTTCCTTTGGAAGTCATAAATTTGGTTCTCCTGATTTAATCACTTTTCCACAAATAGCAAACATAAGCGCCAATTTTCCAGAAACTTTAAAAATATTTGTGTGGGGACTGGGGACTGGTGACTGGTGACTGGGGACTGGTGACTGGGGACTGGTGACTGGGGACTGGTGACTGGGGACTGGGGACTGGTGACTGGGGACTGGTGACTGGGGACTGGTGACTGGTGACTGGGGACTGGTGACTGGTGACTGGTGACTGGTGACTGCGGACTGGGGACTGGTGACTGGGGACTGCGGACTGGGGACTGGTGACTGGGGACTGGTGACTGGTGACTGGGGACTGGTGACTGCGGACTGGTGAGTGGTGACTGGGGACTGGTGACTGGGGACTGGGGACTGGTGAGTGGTGACTGGGGACTGGTGACTGGGGACTGGGGACTGGGGACTGGGGAAGAAAATTTTAGATTTTAGATTTTAGATTTTAGATTGGAGTGAACAAAATCCAAAATCCAAAATCCAAAATTGAATTACCAATTACCAATTACCAATTACCAATTACCAATTACCAATTACCAATCACCAGCATGATAAGAACTCCGCACCAGAGGACCAGAACGAACATGACTAAAGCCCATGTCCTGGGCTATTTTCCCCAGTTCATCAAATTCTGCTGGTGTCCAATATTTTTGTACTGGGAGATGTTCCAAAGAAGGGCGCATGTATTGACCGAGTGTGATGCGATCGCAACCCACAGCCCGCAGATCCGCCATTGTTTCAATTATTTCTTCCTTAGTTTCCCCATGTCCCAACATTAAACCGGACTTAGTGGGTATACTGGCATCAATTTCTTTCACTGTTGCTAACACTGCCAGAGAGCGATCGTATTTTGCACCTCGTCGCACCGGACCTGTTAACCTGCGAACCGTCTCCACATTATGATTATAACAAGCCGGTTGAGCATTCACAATCATAGCTATCCTGTGCTTTTGACCAGTTTCACCCACACCCGCACCACCCCAAAAATCTGGTGTGAGAACCTCAATTTGCGTTGCTGGGTTCATTTGGCGAATTGTTGCCATAGTCTTGACAAAATGACCTGCACCCCCATCAGCTAAATCATCACGGGCAACAGCAGTCAGTACCACATAGCTCAATCCTAACAAATGTACAGATTCTGCTACCTTTTGCGGTTCTTCCTCGTCTACGGGCATTGGTGCGTGACCTTTATCTACTTGACAAAAAGCACAAGACCTAGTGCAAGTCGGACCCATGAGTAAAAAAGTTGCCGTTTTTTGGGCGTAGCATTCCCCCCGGTTGGGACAGCGGCCTTCTTCACAAATAGTATGAATTTGACGCTGCTTAATAATACGTTGTACCGTCGAAATTTCACTGGCTTTACCAATAGAACGGCGTAACCAGCTAGGCATGGCAGCAATTTCTGATTTGAGTTCTTGTGCAGAATTCATATAATCCGTTGATGAACTTGAGAATATAAAAAATCACTGGGAAATACTGTAATATGATACCTATAAAAGTAAAGCTACCAATAGCTTACAAACCATTGTTTACAAGGCAAGCAGCAATTTGAAAATTTACTTCCGATTTCCTTACAGCTTTGGCAATTATACGGAAATATACTCTCCCCCAATTTACGCAAATCTTATATATATTATCTGTGAAGGGAAGACCTGGAAGACACGGAGGGAAAGTAGACAAGGAAGATTTAATACGCACAATGGTATTTTGACGGACTGTTCTGGTGACCAAGAGAATCTGATTTTGTACGGTTTTCCTCCCTTGTTCACTGTCCTTCCAAGTCATCCTTGTCTTGCCCTCACGACAATGTAAAATACCTACCCTTGTGAGATATCCCCATCTCCCCATCTATCTTCCCAGTCCACAGTCACCAATTTATGAAGCTAGTGCTACTTCTACTTTTTCCTGTAATTTACCTTGTTGATACATTTCATACAAAATATCAGAACCGCCTAAAAATTCACCATTAATGTAAATTTGGGGAATTGTTGGCCACTCAGAATATTCTTTAATGCCTTGACGGACTTCATAATCAGAAAGCACATCAAAAGTCTCAAAGGGAACGCCCAAAGCATTGAAAATCTGCACCGCATTGTTAGAAAAACCACATTGGGGCATTAATTTAGTTCCCTTCATGAAAACCATGATTTTATTGTTGTTGATCAAGTTATCAATTTTTTCTTTAACTTCCGGTGTCATTGTTGTTAGTTCCTTTTTGCGGAGATTCAAAATTCCAAGGTTCATTCAATTTTAGATTCATTTATTAGATTGATTTATTAGATTGATTTATTAGATTGATTTATAGATTTTGATTAGATTGCAATTTTTTCATTTTCATGTAATTTATTCAATCCAAAATCCAAAATCCAAAATCCAAAATCCAAAATCTAAAATCTAAAATCTAAAATCTAAAATCTAAAATCTAAAATTAGTCAAGCTTCGGGAGTAGATGTTTTCAAAGCCAAGGCATGAATCGCTTCAGTTGACATCGCTTGCTTCAACGCACCATAAACCATCTGGTGTTGTTGTACAAGTCCCTTACCTGCAAACTGTGATGAAACGACAGTCACCTGATAGTGATCCCCACCACCTGTTAAGTCTTGCACCTCAACTTGTGCATCTGGCAGTTCTGCCTTAATCATGTCCTCAACTTGCTGTGGAGTAATCATCCCAATTCCTGAAAAAAACTTACTTCTCTATTATTATCAGGGAATAGGTGACAGGTGACAGGTGACAGGTGACAGTTAAGAGGCAGGGGAGCAGGGGAAGTTGATAACACAATCAACTATCAACTATTAACTATCAACTATTTTCTGGGATAAGCGGTATCAACAAAACCTAATTCAAACAGTTGTTGATAAGCTTTTTTACCTAATTCCCGTGTGGGGTTTTGACTCTTAATAATTTGAATCAATAATGGTACTGCTAATTCTGGCTGATTTAAAGCTCGATGTACTAGTGCTAATTGATAGGTTGCTTCGTCGCGTTTTTGGGCAGTTTCCAGGGCTTTTTTGCGTTGAGAATCAGATACTCTGATGTCAATACCGGAGAAACTGGCATTTAAATCTTGGTAAAAATTAGATAGCTGATTATAAAGTTGGCGTGCTTCTTGGAGTTTTTTAGCAGCTAGGGTGTAGTTTTGACCGGAAACAGCTTGTTCTGCCTCTTTCATCAGGCGATCGCCACCTGCCATACTTAACAAGCTATTATTTTGGCTGTTGGGACGCAGGGTATTAGGTTCATTACCATCAATAGGTTGTGCTTGGTTATCGGGTAGCTGTATTAACTGAGCCTGTACAGGTGATAGCAGACTAAGAATTGCAATAAGTGATAAAGAAGTAGCAGTAAGGTTCATGGGGTCAAATACTGTAACAAGTCTATAAAAAATTTATGGAAACTTTGGGTATCTTAACTCGGTTTGTGCTTGAGATACAGCAAAATTAGATCACAACTTTCTCTGATGTAGACTGGACATCAGTTGAATAGAGTTCCTGTAACCCTGCATATTCAGTCAAGTATTCCATGATGAGCGATCGCTTTAATTCCTCTAATTCTCAAACTACAGGTGTACCCACAAGCAGCCAAGGAGTTGTTTTACAACGTGGTGGAGAAGAATTGATTTTAGAAAAAGTTTGGGAACGCTTTACCATCCGTCCGACAGCTAAACTTTCTCCTGAACAATTATCTCAGGTTTCTTGGGGCATTTGGCGGCGCACTATCCCCAGAGCCAAATTAGAAGTATTCACCGTTGAACCTAGCCGGTTAGACGCGGCCATGTCCCAAGCAAGGGCTGATGAAAAGGTAGCTTTTGCCAGTCATGTTTACAAGTTTAAAGATAATCCAGGTACTTATGTTTATTTAAGTGACCAAATCACAATTCAATTTGCGACTTGGGTGGACTCTGCCAAAATTAATACTATAGCTGCCACATATAGCTTAATGGAAAATCAATCAGTTCCAGGGCTACCTAATACATTTATTTTTCTTGTTAGCAAACAAGCCACAGAAAATCCCATTAAAATTACCAACCAATTGCAAGCACTTCCAGAAGTTTTAGCTGCCGAACCAAATATTTTTATTCAACAAGAACCACATTATAAACCTAGTGATTCTCTCTATTCTCAGCAATGGTATCTTAACCATAATAGCGGTAATCAGTTAGGAATAGGTTCTCATATTTCTGTAGAACAAGCTTGGGATATTACTCGCGGTGTGCGTTCTGTGGTGGTTGCAGTTGTGGATGATTCTTTTGATTTAAATCATCCAGATTTTCAAGGTTTGGGTAAAGTTATTGCTCCTAGAGATTTGAAAGAAAATGATTTTTTACCTTTACCTGGAGAACAAGAAACCAGTCACGGTACTGCTTGTGCAGGAATAGCTGTAGCCGAAGAAAATGGTCAAGGAATTGTTGGTGTTGCTCCTGGTTGTGCTTTAATGCCAATTCGCACCACGGGATATTTAGATGATGAATCTATTGAAGATATATTTAATTGGGCAATTAATCACGGTGCTAGTGTAATTTCTTGTAGTTGGGGAGCTTCTGCTGTTTATTTTCCTTTATCTTTGCGTCAAAAGGCGGCTATTACCCGCGCTGCTACTCAAGGAAGAAATGGTAAAGGATGTGTAATTGTTTTTGCCGCTGGTAATGCTAATCGTCCCATTGATGGCACTATCAATGAGCAAAATTGGCCAAAGAATATTTTACAAGGTAAAACAGCTTGGTTAAGTGGTTTTGCAGTTCATCCAGATGTAATTGCGGTTTCTGCGTCTACGAGTTTAAATAAAAAAGCAGCTTATAGTAATTGGGGTGAAAATATTTCTGTTTGCGCTCCTAGTAATAATGCTCCTCCAGGAATGTGGTTTCAAGAAACTGGTTTTGTTTACACACAACCAACCATAAATACTTCTCTTCTTGGTTTGGGAATGTTTACTACAGATCAACTCGGAGCAGCTGGTTATAATCCTGGAAATTTTACTAATAATTTTGGTGGTACTTCTAGTGCAACTCCTGTAGTCGCTGGAATAGCAGCTTTAATTTTATCAGTTAATCCTGATTTAACGGCTCAACAAGTTAACCGTATTTTACAAGAAACCACTGATAAAATTGTTGATCCAGAACCTGACCCACAATTAGGTTTGCGGGGTGGAACTTATGATAGTAATGGTCATTGTATTTGGTTTGGTTATGGTAAAGTTAATGCTGCTAAATCTGTACGTGTAGCGCAACAGTTGAGTAAAGTGACATCAAGTGTTAACAAACAACTACAAGGTGAGAATAAAAATATAGTGGCAATTCCTGATAATGATAAAAGGGGAATTAGGAGTATAATTACTGTGAATGAAAATGTCACTGTTGCAGATATTCAAGTAACGGTGAATATTACTCATGAATTTTTAGGAGATTTAGAAATTTATTTAATTTCTCCTAATAATCAACAAGTGTTGTTACAAAGTCGGACATTGGGAAAACAAACTCAGTTAGAAAGGACTTATAGTGTGCGATCGCATCCTGTCCTTAAACAATTACTTTCCATCTCTGCTAGGGGCAATTGGCAATTACAAGTTATTGATAATTCACCTCCAGATGTGGGTCAATTGAATATTTGGGAATTAATCATAGGATATGCGTAATAATGCAACCCAAAAATCAATTTCTCATCCATATAAACCCAATAAAAAATATTCGGTTTTAACCGACTTTAGCTATCCCGGATTTCTCACTAGAGGAAAAAATAATTGATGAAAAGCCAGAGCAAAACTTTGTAGGGGCGAAGCATTCGGGTGATACCTATCGCTGAAACTAGTTCATATTCTGTCCGAATGCTATACGCCCTTAAGATTAATGAATCGGTGTTCTAGATAAGAACAAGCAAAATTTACTCAAACTTTATATACCTGTATATACCTGTGCGCCTTTTCATCGCCTTTCCTGATTGTCGCAAATGGGCGCTAAATAAAAATGCTAACATCCTCAAGATAGATATCTTATTTCTGGAAGTATGCAAAAATAAAAGTAGCAACAAGTGTAAAAAAAATTGAAACCGTTTTTTATTCTTGACTACTGACTGCTGTAAGGGTTTAGCAGTGCTAAACCCCTACTCCTGTAACTCCTGTACTCCTGTAACTCCTATCCCCAGGAGGTAATACTTATGATAGATACAGATATAAAAATTGTTTCTTTAATTCCTAGTGCGACGGAAATTGCTGCTACTCTGGGTTTGCAAAATGCTATAGTTGGGCGATCGCATGAATGTGATTATCCCCCAGAAATTTCCCATCTTCCAGTTTGCACACAAGCACGGTTAAATGGTAAAGCTCCTAGCAATAGCATTCATGATCAAGTCAACAAAATAGTACAATCTGCTTTGAGTATTTACAACATCAAATTAGATGTTTTAGAGAAATTGCAACCTACCCATATTCTTACTCAAGCTCAATGTGATGTCTCAGCAGTCAGTTTACCAGAAGTAGAGAAAGCTGTCACCCAACTTACCCACAGTTCACCACAGATTATCTCTTTACAGCCTAACACACTGCGGGATGTGTGGGGTGACATTGAGAGAATAGGTCAAACCTTTGGAGTAGATTCAGTAAAAATACTTGAAAATTTAGAAGCCAGAGTTAAAATTTGTAACCGAAAAGTTCAAGGACTGTCTGTAGCAGAAATGCCTACAGTTGCTTGTATCGAGTGGACTGATCCGGTGATGACGGCTGCAAATTGGATACCTGAGTTAGTTAATTTGGCAGGTGGACAAACCTTGTTTAGTGTTACGGGTAAACCTTCTGCTCTCATCAACTGGGAAACCTTGGTTGCTACTAACCCCGATGTAATTATTTTTATGCCCCGCGGCTTTAATTTACAACGGACTCAACAAGAAGCGAAATTATTAACTCAGCGTCCAGAGTGGGAAAAACTGCACGCTGTTAAAACTGGCAGAGTTTTCATCACTGATGGTAATGCTTATTTTAACCGACCTGGACCGCGTTTAGTTGATTCTGTGGAAATATTGGCAGAAATATTGCACCCAGAAATATTTGATTATGGTTATCAAGGTACTGGGTGGCAAACTTTACACAACTAAGAAGAGTATTTAAAAGAGCAAATAGGGGTTGCTGAGAAAGTCTTTCCGTGAGGGCATAGGAGTCAGGAGTCAGGAGTCAGGAGTCAGGAGGAGATTTGAAAATTTCTTTGCCATCTCTTGAAATCCCAAAAAATGCACACTTTTTCCGGTATACCCTTCAAAACCCTTGCACTTTTTTTCTGTTTATCAGCCTCTAACCTTTGATATATCAAGGTTTTAGGTTTATTCAGCAAACCCCAAATAATCATGAAACTCTGACTACAAAAGGGTTTTACTATCGACTCCCGACTCCTGTACGGGCGTAGGGGCGAAGCATTCGGAAAATAGGCTGTTCATAAAATTGATAATTGCTCCCCTGAATGCTTCGCCCTTACAGGAAAATAGGCTGTTCATAAAATTGATAATTGTTCCCCTGAATGCTTCGCCCTTACAGGAAAATAGGCTGTTCATAAAATTGATAATTGTTCCCCTGAATGCTTCGCCCTTACAGGAAAATAGGCTGTTCATAAAATTGATAATTGTTCCCCCGAATGCTTCGCCCTTACAGGAAAATAGGCTGTTCATAAAATTGATAAGCTGTTACACAGCTAAATTGTATAATCCTAATATTCTGAATATTCTGAACTCTTATTTAACAGGCAAGATGCCTGTTCCACTTATACAAATTAAATACACAACAGCTTAATTGCTCCCCCGAATGCTTCGCCCCTAAGACTCCTGACTCCTGCTATAATATTCTAATTTCGATTTGGTGCAAGCGTGGTCCGCTAACTGAGACTATAGTAAATTCTAGATTCTCATAGTTGAATATTTCCCCTTTGGCGGGTATTCTTTGCAACTGATAAAGTACAAAACCTCCCAAAGTTTGATATTCTCTTGCTAAGGGTAAATTAATATGTAAAACTTCATTTAGTTCTTCTAGATTTATCTGTGCTTGCACTAAAAATGTTTGTTTTTCTGACATTTGCACCAGCAAATCATCAGTAACTGTTGGTTCACCTGCATTACCAATAATTTCAGCAATTACATCTTGAATTGTCACTATTCCCACGGTAGCGCCAAATTCATCAACCACGATCACCATCGCCGGTTTTTCTTGCTGCATCATGGGCAATAATTCGCTCAGAAGTGTCTGTTCTGGGACAAACCGGGGGGGACGAATCCAAGGGTAAATTTGTGTTTCTAAGGTCATTTTCCCCTGGGATAACGGTGTTGCTAAATCTTGAAAATAAACAATACCGCGAATGTCGTCTAAAGATTCACCAATGATGGGATAGAGAGAATGTCCAGTAGATGTCATTTCTTGTAATAATGTTTGAAAAGTAGCATCTTCTGGTAAAGTAATAATGCTTGTCCGGGGAATCATTACATCTTGGGCGGTAATTTCTCCAAACTCAAAAACATTATTTAACAGTTCTCTTTCTGCTAATTCTAAACCTGTTGATTCCCGTTCTGTTGATATAATTAATTGTAATTCTTCAGGTGTAACTGGAGGTCTCCAACTTTGACCTGTGTATTCAATGCCAAATAATTTTAACAGGTAACGGGTTGATTGGTTGAGAATCCAAATTACCGGACTGAAAAATCGGACTATAGCTTTCACAGAAGGACCTAAAAACCTGGCCAGTTGTTCGGAATACAACATAGCCACTGATTTAGGAAATAATTCCCCTAAAACTATTTGTAAATAGGCAAGTAAGAAAAAGGTAATGGGAATTGATAGAGAATGAGCCAGAAAATTACTCAAATTCCCCGGTAAAGGCCAGGACTGTAACCATGCGTTTACTATGACGACAATGCTACTTTCTCCAATCCAACCTAATGCCAAACTAGAAAGGGTAATACCTAATTGGGCAGTAGATAACAACCTGTCAATACTACGTTGTAACATTTCTACAGCGATCGCAGGTATATCACCAGCTTGAACTAGCTGATGGATACGAGTTCGCCGCACTGTCACCATTGAAAATTCTGCGGTAACGAAAAAGGCATTAATTGCTATCAGCAGTAGCACTGACAACAATTTAAACCCTATATCTGTCCAAATTAACTGAGAAAAAGCACTCACCTCTCAAGGTTATGTTAAAGAATTTTGGATTTTAGATTTTAGATTTTGGATTTTAGATTTTAGATTTTAGATTTTAGATTTTAGATTGACCCCATATTGGGCAAAGTTTAAACATACCTACAGTCAGGGGTTTGTTATTCAATTGGAAATTTTGAATATTGGGTTCAAAATCCAAAGGCGAAAATCTAAAAGTCCGTCAACATTATTGTCATACTAAAACGCTAATAATAGCATTTTTATTTTTCCACAGGAATATCGGATACCTGTAATTTCAGTTTTTGGGCGGGATAATCTGTTAACGCCAGTGATACACTGCTCACATCATCTAGTAAAGCTGTAGGAATGCTGATTGTACCTGTAAAGGTTGGACCTTTACCTGGTAATTCGGCGGGCAATCCCTCTGTAATGGCGCTCAAAGTTCTGCCTTTATCATCAGTAACATCTAAAAAACTATACAAGAATCTAACAGTATCATTAGCTTGATTCTGCATTTTGACTCTTAGTATTAAATCACCACCAGAATAACGAACCGATTGTACAGACATTGTTACGCCTTCGCTCTCAGCCACAACTGGAAATCCTGGTTCTAGTTTTTCTTCTGCTACTTCTTCGCGCTTTTGGGCAGCCTCAGATTTTTTGGCTGTGATTTCTTCTTCTTCCTCTCGTTTTTGTGCCTTATTATCAGTTTTATTATCTTGCATTCGCGCTTTTACAGCTTTGATAATATCTTCCTCTTTTAATAAATTTACTCTGTCCGATTCGGCGTTATTATTCCTATTGCTGGCAAATTTGCTAGTGGGGCGACCATCTGGTGACGAAACACCTTTGAGAGCAGAACTTCCCATCGAAAAACCCAAAAATGCGCTCACAGAACCTGCTCCCAGCATTAGGGTTAACAAAATCAACGTCAGAACTACAGTGGAATTTATTTTCATCGCTGACAAGCTATTACAGAAAAAAACATAGTCTATATATTAGTCAAGAAAAGCAGGGACTGGGGACTGGGGACTGGGGACTGGGGACTGGGGACTGGGGACTGGGGACTGGGGACTGGGGACTGGGGACTGGGGACTGGTGACTGGGGACTGGGGACTGGTGACTGGGGACTGGGGACTGGGGACTGGGGACTGGG
>NZ_JACJPU010000005.1:0-170721 GCF_014696235.1 Sphaerospermopsis sp. FACHB-1194
CATAATTGGCTGTTGTTTGGTTCATGTTTAGGTTTTTTAGTTTTTTATTTGCTGGTTAATTGTATTTGATACTGATGTATTAATAAGAATTTTTATGATTTTTTAATTATTTGATTTGGTGGAGGTAGGGTAAATTATGGGTAGTATAGCGATCGCTTCAGGGAGTTACCGCTAACGCATTTCCAAAGTATCACTAAATCGTGCATCATTGATAAATTAAAAATAGTGAATTATTTACATCTGCAATTTATTTATAAGCTGTTGTGCATTTAATTTGTATAAGTTTAACAGGCAAGATGCCTGTTCCACAAGAGCTAAGAATATTATGATTATAGAATTTAGCTGCGTAACAGCTTAAAAACCGATATTTTTGTAGGGGTTTAGCAATGCTAAAGCCCTACATGATGTTCTGATGAAATAGGTTAACTGATGAAAATTTATTAAAAGTTAATATATGTGTTGGGTTTCGTTTCCTCAACCCAACCTACCAGATATTATTAAATATCTAACTCAATTTGACTTGCTTTTACTTCTTTTTGTTTTTCTGCACTTTTTAAAACTTCATAAGCTAATGTCATAGTTAATCGTTGTTTATTTTCAATAATATCTTGCACTGTGACAATTTGAATTTTATCACAACTATGAGGCATGAGTTTATTTTGATAAAAACCAGCAGACTTGGCAGTTTTTAACATATCTTTGGTAGGATCTTCTAAGGTGATAAATATGGCAATTCTGGCATTTTCTAAGGTCATTGTTCCTAATAAATCGCGGATATCTCCTGATTTTACCTTCCCAGATTTAACTTGTAAGATGATTTTTTCTTGATCTCCTTTATCACCGTAAAAATAAACAATTCCGTCTACTCCTTGATCTGATCCTTTTTTGATGTTAATTATTCCTCGGTTATTTGTATAGGTTAAAATTGCCCATTTTTCAAATTCTTTACGAGTGCGATCGTCTTTTTTATTTGCTAATGCTATTGCGCTTTCGATATCTTTGGGTATACCATGTAATTTAATGGTGTCTAAAACTCCTTTACCAAAGCTGTCTTCTAATCTTTTTAAGACTAAACTTATACTTTGATAAGTGATGTCTATTCCTATCCATTGTCTGTCTAATTTTTGAGACACTGCAACTGTTGTACCACATCCACAGTAAGCATCTAATACGATATCATTTTCGTTGGAACTGGCTTTTATTATTCTTTCTAATAATGCTTCTGGTTTTTGTGTTGGATATCCTAAACGTTCTTTCGTAGTAGGGGGAAATGATATATCTGTCCAAATATCTTGTAATACAGGATTTTTTGTTTCATGTAAATATTGTTTTAAACCATCCTTTCTAGGTCTACCATCCTTTTGTAGTAAAATATCACCATTTTCATATAATTCTTCTAGCTTTTCAATAGAAAATCTCCATTGTCTATTATTTCCAGGATGAACACCTTTCCATTCTACAGTTCTTGTTTCTGAAAATTTTGGAGCAGTTAAGTTTTCTGCTCTATATAAACCTTTTTGATCTGAATACTTATAACGAGATAATTGTTTATCCGAATGAATATTATCTATATAATTAAATATTTTTGACTGTGATTTGCTATAAAATAATATACGATCCTGAATCCTACCAAATCTTTGAGAATCGTTATGTGCGGTGGTTCTTTTCCAAATAAGTTCATTTAAAAAATCTCCACCTTGAGAACAAAAAACAGCATCTAAAACTAACTTTAAATAATGACTAGAGGTAGGATCGCAATGTAAATAAAAACTACCTGTAGGTTTTAAAACTCGATGAATTTCTGTTATTCTTAAAGTCATACTCACTAAATAAGCAAGTAAACTACCTGTTCCTAAAACATTACTTAAACCTGTAATTAAAGCTATACATTGTTGAGTAAATAAACCATGATAATTACTGGTGATTTCACTTAATCCCTTAATAGCGTGATCATCCCATTCCCAAGTATCAATAAATGCTTGCGCTTGTGCTTTATCTTCTGAACCAATATTATTATAAATTTGATTGTAATTGCGTTTAGAATTAAAAGGAGGATCAATATAACATAAGTCTACCGATTCATCTTTAATATACTTTCTTAAAACTTCTAAGTTGTCTCCATAATAAAGTTGATTAACCATAGTTTTCCTCAAAGCATTGTAATTGAATACACCTTGATTAATCATTTTTATAGATTGTTACTTTTTTGTCACCTCAGAAAATCCCTGATATTCCTTGATGTATAATTAATAAATATTACAAAAATACCTGAAAATACCTGATTTTTTGGAATCAATCTAAGTTATAATACTTGAACAGCTTATAAAATCTGGTAGGATAGGTCAGACTGCATCAATCCTGTAAATAAGCGGATTCTTGATATCTGACACATCTTACAACTAATTAATAGAAGGTTGATGTAAATTTAAGCCTTTAATAAAACGAAAATATTTAACATTTAATGTATATAAATCAATCTGATTAACTAATGCTGTTGCAGCAATTAAAGCATCAGGTATACTTAATTTATGACTAAGAGAGTAATTTTCCATTAGTGTAATAAACTGAGTAGATATCATGACATCAATAGGAAAAATATGGAGTAATTGTAAATGGGTTTTAATTTTTTTCAACTCCAAATTATTAATAGCACCATAATATAATTCAGCTTGAGTAATAGAACTAATAGCTAATTGATTAATTCCCTGAAACCGCAGTTCAGAGATAACTTGAGAATTGTTTTTATAAAATTCTATGATAATATTTGTATCACATAAAATCATTTATTTTCTGTTCTCCATGCTTCTTGACGAATGGATTGAGTGCTAATATCTCTATTTTCCCAAATTCCCGCTAAATCAAAAAATTCTTGCTCACTATCAGCTATATTATTGTTATCCTCTACTACTTCTACAGATTTGACAAAATCTAAAGCAGAAATAATTTTTAGTAGCATCTCTGCTTTTTCTTTATCAGCAACTTGAATGATTAATTGTTGCATATTTTTATAATTAATTCTATGATTATTATACATTATTTTTCTGGATTACGTCTAGTCGCAGGAAAACCATTATTTTATATGGGTTTAACAATGCTGATATTACTTGATATTTAATGAAAAAATATTAAAAAAATACCTGAAAATACCTGATTGTTTGGAAGCAATATAAGTTATAATACTTGAACGGCTTATAAAATCTGGTAAGGTGCGTCAGACTGCATCAATCCTGTAAATAAGCAGATTCTGATCCAAAAGAATGGATTAATTATTGTCAGAGGAGGTCATAATGTTGAGTTGTCATATTTGTGGTTCAGAAAATTTTACTCAAGAGTTAGTAAATGAAACTTTTGAAATTAACGGTAAACTAATTTTAGTTGAGGGTATTCCCGCTAAAGTTTGTTCTCGTTGTGGAGAAATAACTTTTAGTAGTGAAACTGCGGAAAATATTCGCTCACTGCTGAATAGTAATAAAAAATCTCATAAAAAAATTGAGATTGATGTTTTTGCTTTTTCTGCGTAGCGGATAATATCAATTTATAACATCTAGTTTTTATGACTATTACAGAAATTTTGCAATTTGTAGATAATTTAATTTTCACAGAAACAGATCAGCATTTAGATGATCTGCAAAAAAGAATTATTGAAGAATTATTTAAGGGTAAAACTTATAAACAAATTGCTGAACTTTATAATTATGATGAAGGTTATATTGGTGATGAAAGTAGAAAGTTATTTAAAACATTATCGGATAAGTTGGGAGAAAATATTAATAAATCTAATTTTGCTTGGACTATAGAAAGAGTTATAAATTCTAAAATTGTTAGTTTTGGTGGAAATCATAATATTAATTCTTATTCTAATTGTCAAAATTCAAATCATCCATCAAATAATAAAAATTCCCAAGAAACAGAAATACAAAAATCTTCTTACCATGATTTAACTTTATCACCGAGAATTATTAGATTTTATGGAAGAGAGAAAGAATTAGAATATTTATCTAATTGTATTCTCAATCAAAACACCCCTTTAATCTCTATTTTAGGTTTATCAGGAATTGGTAAAACTACTCTAGTTAAAAGATTTGTAGATTTCAACTTAGATAAATTTGAAGTCATAATTTGGAAAAGTTTAAAATATCCCAAATCTCTAAATTTACTCATTGATGATTTATTGCAAGTCTGTAAACAACAACCTGAAAAAAATCTAGATGATAAAATCAAACAACTATTTAATATTCTCTCTACACAAAAATGTTTAATCATCCTTGATGATATCCAAAATATCTTTACACCTGGTGAACTTGCGGGAAAATATCAACCAGAATATCAAGATTATCAACCCTTATTCAAACTTGTTACAGAAACCCAACATCAAAGTAATATTATCTTAATTAGTCAAGAACAATGTCCAGAAATGGAATCTTTATATCCAGAATTATATCCCATCAAATCTTTAGAAATCTCAGGTTTATATCATTCCGATATTCTCCAAAATACAGGATTAAAAAATCAGGATAGTTGGTTAGATTTAATCAAATTATATACAGGTAACTTAATGTTTTTAAAAACTATTACCGTCTTAATTGCCAAAAATTATGATGGTGAAGTTGTTGAATTTTTAGCAGAGAATACATTACATATTACCCAGCAAATCCAGTCTCATTTTCAAGAGATATATAACCGTTTATCACCTATAGAACAACAAATAGTATTACAACTGAGTAAGTTTGAAAACCCTATTTCTAGAGAAGAATTAAGACAAACGTTAATAGAAACCTTAAATTTATCCTCAGTTGATTTTAATAACGGTTTACAATCTTTACAACAACGGTATTTAGTAAGTAAACTGAAAGAAGATAAAGTGATGTTTTCATTATCTTCTGTTTTTCGGGAATATGTGAGAAATCTCTCGTTTACATTAAACTAGATCCCCGACTTCTATCATGAATGATCAATTATGAAGATCATGATCAAAGAAGTCGGGGATCTGATACCCCTATTTAGATTTTATATCTGCTTTAAGTCGTTAATTTATACAAACGCAAATCTTTTCTGGCCTCAACATCAAATTTTAACCCTACCTCCATTCCTGTGGTTGTTTTAATCTCATCAGTAATTGACTGATCATTATATTTAATACTCTCTATTTTAGCTTCTTGACAGTAGGATTCTCCTACTAAAATAATAGTGCTACCAACTGATAATGAACATTCTATATATGCTGTGAAAACACCAGCTTGAGGTTTTTTAAACCACTCTGTAATTTTACCAACTTCTTGTACTTGTCCAATTGATTCTTTACTTTGAAGCACCTGATAATTGACTAATTCAGTTAGTGCTTGACATAAACTTTCAACAAAATCACATAATTCTAACAGTGGTTTAAATCCTAACCAATCTTCTATCTTTGTACTATGTGCAGCGTCGTTGCGATAACTAATTAATGTATTAAGTTCTTTTTCCATCGAAGTTTCATTTCCTCTAATTTCTTCAATAAAATATTTTACATATCTATGTTTTATGATCCAACCCCAAGTATCAGAAATACCAGCATTTGCTAATAATCTTTCTAAGCTATTTTTGCGTAAATTCTGTTCATGAAAGAGAAAAGCATCTGGTAATAGTTGATATTTATCTTCTCCAGTTTCTCCATTCAATAACCCCAGCATGACCTTTTGTACAGATAGGTTCTTGTATCTATTATTATCTTCTTTCAATATTTCTTGCAGCAGTCTTCCTACTCCAGTTTGGTGAATCCTACGAATAGTTTCGTTTAAGTCTGAATAATTTGGATATAAACTTGGTAAAATAATTAACCAATCTCGAATTAAGTCTTCTACAAAGGTTTCATAAATAGCATACAAACGAGTGACGACAGCACAATGATCATAAACACGCCAATCAGTTGCTTCCGGGATATCTTGAAACATATCCATGAGGACTATTTTTGTTTCTTCTGGATATACAGAAACATCTCCAAAAGCAATGTCTCGAATTTTCTCATTCGTTTTGATAATGGCACGAATTGTAGAAATATTAGCTTTTACAGCCATGAGCAGATTTTGAAACATTGCTTTTTACTCTGCTATGACTTGAGATAGCATATTATCAAATATACTGATTCTTTCTTGAATATCAGTCTTGGTTTTTCCACCTCCAGTAAACAGCTTTGATGTATCTTCTCTAAACAGAATTTTAGTTTTTTCAATTACTTTTGACTTACGTTCCCATAAAATATTTGAATCTTCTAAATGTCTACTAAAACCCACCATTACTGCATCATAATAAGCTTTGTATGCTCTATCCTTCCAAGTATCAGACTGAGGATCAAAAGGTTTGAATAATTTCTCTCCATATATGTGGTGAGCTAGATTGATAGTTTTGAAAAAAATGTCTTTTAGAAATTCGATATCTTGAGCAGAAAATGATAGACTTTTCATCATATATAAGTCGAGAAATCCCTCCATACCTCTACTAAACTTATCAGTATTACGCAATGCAAAAAAACGCAGAATTAGTTCCGCATCTTCCATCTTTTTGTAGAAGTTATTTTTCTGAAGTTCTTCTTTATCATCAATGGGAATATTCCAAGCTGCTGCAAAAATTGGATTAGCTGCTAACTCTAGCAATAACTGATTAAACTGACCATAAAATGAACAATTACGTATTTCCTGATGACTGAGTGCTACTCCTCCAGTGTTGATACGCGCAAAAGCAAGCTGTTTTAAAAACAGTGCATCTTCTGGACTAGATGTTGACTCTGTAATTAAAACTATAGTCGAAATAGAACGACGATCAATTCCTGCTTTAATATTTCCAGGAAGTTCATTATATGTACGTCCATTCAGTTCTGGCCAAAGTTCTAAACCTGTTAATTGCAGACGATTTTCATAAAAATCTTTAAGAGCAGTAATTCTCTGTTGACCATCCATTACTTCATAAACATTATATTTCTTTTCATACAGAATAATTGGAGGTACAGGAATATTAATCAAAAAAGATTCTATTAGTTGAGACTGTTTTTTCTTATTCCATCTATTTCTTCTTTGATAAAAAGGTCTAAGATCCATATAACCGGGTTTTTTTAACGATTCTACAAAAGCTGGTAGCTTTTCCCGGTTCATTTCAGTTAATATTCGTTGTTCACCTTTTTCATATTTTGCATTTATTTCTTGATCAGACATTTTTACATAGTTTGTAGATGCTATTTTTTCCCACATCTTTTCTTCAGTTGGAGCTAGAAGTTGCATTGACTACATTCTCCTTCAATGGTAGTAAAAATCAATAGACTTATCTACAAATTAGCTTAACCTAAACTAGATCCCCGACTTCTTTGATCATGATCTTCATAATTGATCATTCATGATAGAAGTTGGGGATCTGATACCACTATTTAGATTTTATATCAGCGATCGCTCCTCTAGCCATAGATGCGATCGCCTTATCTGTCGCTTTCGGTAACTGGTAATATTTACCTCCCGCAGTTTTCGCTAACTCTTTCGCAAAACCAGTAGAAACAAACTTACTTTCTGTATCAATCACCAGTAATTGCATCCCTGCGGCTCTAATCCTCGCTGCAATATCTAGCAATTCCGCTTTGATATCCGGTTTTTCTCCTGGTTCTTGGGGTTCACCTAAAGAACGAGATAAAGGAATATTACCACGACCATCAGTAATTGCCACAATCACAACCTGACCGATATCTCCGCCCATTTGAGCATTAACACCAATTCTCACGGCTTGAGTTAACCCATGTGCTAACGGTGAACCACCACCACAAGGTAATTTTTCTAACCTGTTTTTTGCTAAAGCGATGGAACGGGTAGGAGGTAATAACACTTCCGCTTGTTCACCCCGGAAAGGTATCAAAGCAATTTGATCACGGTTTTGATAGGATTCGGTTAAAAGCTGCATTACTGCACCCTTCGCAGATTGCATCCGGTTTAATGCCATTGAACCAGAAGCATCAACTACAAATACAACTAAAGCGCCCGCTTTCCTAACTAACCGCTTTGTCCGCATATCACCCTGTTCAACAATTACCTTTTTATTCGGCTGTCTGGCGCGACGTGCTTTTTGATACGGGGCTGCGGCTCGCAATGTGGCATCTACGGCAATACGTTTTACCTTTCCTTTGGGTAACATTGGCTTGATATAACGTCCCCTGTCTTCTGAGAAGATTAAACTACGACTTCCAGATTTACCTTGACGTTGGGACATCTGAGCAAAATATAATACATCAGAATCCAAAATTACCCCTTCAGGATCAAATACAAATTCTTCGGGAATATCTGGGGGTTCTTGTTGTTCCTGTTCTTCCTGTTGTTCTTCTTTGTCTTCCTGTTCTTCCTCTTCCTCTTGTTCTTCCGAGTCGTCTTGACTTTGGGGTGGTGGGGGTGGTGGAGGTGGTTGATCGGGGGGTGGGGTTTGAATTATGGTAGTGCGGGGAACGATCACCAACTCTACCGCACGTCGCAAGTCTTCCGCGTTAACGGTATTACGTCCTTCTAAAGCTGCTGCTGCTTTGGCAACTCTGACAGCAAACAATTCGGCGCGATGTCCTTCTACTCCAGCGCGGATACATTCATTAACAAGGTATGTGATTTGTTCTAAAGAAATGCTGACTTCTTTTAACCATTCCCGTGCGAGAAGTATTTGGGTTTTGAGTGCGTCTATATCTTCGCTGTATTGGTTTAAAAATTCTTGGGGAGAACGGGAGTAAGCAATGACCTGTTCCACTGCTTCCACTCTTTGATCTAAACCCAGAACACCATCAGCAGAAAGGGCGATCGCAATTCTATCAAGTAAATGCTCCCTTAAAGCGCCTTCCTCTGGGTTGTAAGTTGCAATAAACAACGGTTTACAGGGATGTTGAAAACTGATACCTTCCCGTTCTATCTGGTTGCGTCCCTCAGATAATACCGCTAACAGTTGATTACTAATTTGATCATCTAATAAATTGATTTCATCCACATATAACACACCTCTGTTACAGGTGGCCAGTAACCCTGGTTGAAAAACTGTATCACCTTGTTTAACCGACTGTTCCACATCCACAGAACCTAAAAGTCGATCTTCGGTGACACCCAAGGGTATTTGAACAAAAGGAACGGGTTTTACTTCTGTTTCTATTTCCTGTCTTTGTTCCGCTAACAGTTTATCATCCCATTCTTCCGGGTGGTTTGGATCACAGTTGCTAATGGAATCTTTCACAACTTCTATAGGTGGTAACAAGGCGTGAATGGCACGCGCCATCACAGATTTAGCCGTACCTCGACGACCAGCAATTACCACACCCCCCAAACCGGGATCTACTGCTGTTAACAGTAATGCTATTTTAATCGCTTCTTGACCGACTACAGCAGTCAATGGAAAAGCTGTTGTTGTTGGGGTTATCGTAGGCGCTGGCATTTTGTTTTTATTGGTTATTATATTTTTTAGGATAGCATTTTTATGTCTCACGCAAAGACGCAAAGACGCAAAGAGAAGAAGGTAAGGGTTTTTTTATTATAATGTTTTGTGTATTTCAGACTTCTTTTTTTGTAAGAACTCCATACAATAAATTATTTAAAACTCTATTCCCTATTTATTCCCTGTACAATAATAAATAACTTGATTGAGTACCACTGTCAAATAAAACAATTATTTACCTTTGGTAAAATGGAGATATAGATATGGTACAGCAAATTACACCAGAAACCCAATCAGAAATAATCTACCCTGATAGTGATGGAAAACCGATGGCAGAAAATACAGAACACTATGAATGGATAGTTAAAATTAAGGAGAATTTAGAAATACTATTTGCATCAAACCCTGATGTATTTATAGCAGGTGATTTACTTTGGTATCCAGTTGAGGGAAGTGTAAAAACCCGTCAAGCACCTGATGTCATGGTGATTTTTGGTAGACCAAAAGGTAGACGTGGTTCTTATAAACAATGGGAAGAAAATAATATTGCTCCCCAGGTGGTTTTTGAAATATTATCTCCCGGAAATCGTAGTCAAGAAATGGCGAGAAAGTTACTTTTTTATCATCGTTATGGAGTAGAAGAATATTATATTTACGATCCAACAACCCTTGAATTAACCGGACTTATTAGAGAAGAAGAATGGTTAGAAGAAATTGAAGAAATGAATAATTGGGTAAGTCCACGTTTAGGAATACGTTTTGAATTAACATCAGATAATTTAGAAATTTATTATCCTGATGAAAGAAAGTTTCTCACATCTCTGGAATTAAATCAACAATTGGAACAGGAGCAGCAAAAATATCAAGACTTATTAGCGAAATTGCAAGCTAAAGGAATTGATATCAATACACTTTCATAACTTGAAAAATTCAGATCCCCTACTTATCAAATAATTCGGGGATCTGGTGCTGGACATTCAAAGCTGAATACCTTTCAACAATGGACAATTAACAATTAACAATTGACAATTACCCATCCATTAAACCTTGAATGAAACAATTATCAATTATCAATTATCAATTATCAATTGATAAAAAACCTACCTATAAAAACCCATAGTTATAGACTTTTTTATCACCGGAACGGGGTACAATTGCCCAAAAGATGACATCACTCATTGCATCTAGTGATAACTCAAAAATCCAATTTTCATCTACAGTTTCGCCATTTTCTGCGGTGCTACGTTTCGCGGTAGGATATAAAGTTAATACCCCATTTTCGTTGAGATAAGAACGCAGTTCTTCAGTAGCGACTGCTTTGGTAACATCATTTGGTAAATCAAAACTATCAGGATCATTGAGAATTAATCCTAAAGGACTTTCAGCATCACTTTCATCTTCTAAGAAACTGCGAATTGCTAGAGATACAGCTTCGGTAAATGTCACTTTTCCACCTAAAGACATTTGTTTGTTAACTGCATTATAAGTAGCAACAAACTTGAGTTGAGGAACTTTTAATTCTTGTTTGATACCTGCAATGGTATTTTTACCATAAGCTAAAGTAGAAACATTATTTCCTGCTGCATCAAACAATTTTGCTTCATCCCCTGCATCATTCCAAATTGCAGAACGACTACCAAAAGAGAAACCACCGGTTTCAGGATGTACTTCATTTGTGTAAACACGGAAACTCTTACCACCTTCTAACACAGTTCCTTGGGGGAAAATGAATACTTGTTTAGCACTACCCGCAGAAGTAATTTTCCAACCAGAAATATCAGCAGGAATGTTACCAAAATTGCTAATTTCTATGTATTCATCGGACTGAGTACGTTTGACTTGACCTTTGTAAGATAGTTTGGAAATGGTGACACCTTGAGTAGCAGTAATGGTAAATTCTTCTGAGTCACTAACTGGAGTTTCCGGTGTACTTTCAACCGTGGTTTCTGGTTTAACTTCTGGTGTTGGTTCAGCGACAGGTTGTGGTGTTGGTTCTGGTTTAACTTCCGGTGTTGATTCAGCGATCGGTTCTGGTGTTGGTTCTGGTTTAACTTCCGGTGTTGATTCAGCGATCGGTTGTGGTGTTGGTTCTGGTTTAACTTCCGGTGTTGATTCAGCGACAGGTTGTGGTGTTGGTTCTGGTTTAACTTCCGGTGTTGATTCAGCGACAGGTTCTGGTGTTGGTTCTGGTGCAGAAGGTTTAACAAATTCAGCAGTACCTATTAACCCTTTTCCACTACTATGAGCAAGAATGATTTGATTTAGTTGTGAATCAGTTTGTAAATCAGTAATGAAATTACCATTGTTTTGATAAAGGGTTTTGACTTCTGCAAATAGAGGATGATTGGGATTATTAACTGCTATATTACCAGTAATTGCGTTGTAGATTCCCTGGATTTTCAAACCAAAAGCAGCTAAGAAAGTATTCCAATTATTTGCTTCTGCTTGCGCTCCTCCTTGACCAGTACCAGCACAAAGGTAAACCTTACCTCCATTTTTCACATATTCAATTAAAACTTGGTTCTCTACAAGATCACCACCAATAAAAATCCCGTCATATTTTTGCAGGGTTTCTAGGTTAATAGGAATATTCATTCCCTTAGTCCAAGTATGACCTGCTTTGGTCATTGTTTGTTCTAGAGATGCTCCTGTTAACCCAAAATTATTGGAAAGTACATGAAACTTACCTTTGTTTTCTCCTACAAAATATTTGGCAATATTCAGAGCAAATGTAGCTGCATCAGGTGTAGTTTTGATTCCTGCATCACTTATAGTCCATTCGTCTGCATTAACGACAATTCTACCTAAAGATTTCAACACTGCTGTAGTGTCTGCTTTAACTTCTGTTGTAACTTCTGTTTGATTCTTGGGTGCTAATGCTACACCTGAATAACATACAATCCCCAATACAGAACCACTATTAGCAATATGTTCCCAATTACTGGTTAAGGTCTTTCTGGTATATAGTTGATTGTTCATGCCTATACCAACTATTGTACCGTCTGGCATTACGGTAATACCTAAGACAGAACCACTATTAGCAATATGTTCCCAATTACTGGTTAAGGTCTTTCTGGTATATAGTTGATTATTCGTGCCAATACCAACTATTGTACCGTCTGGCATTACGGTAATACCTATTACAGAACCACTGTTAGCAATATGTTCCCAATTACTGGTTAAGGTCTTTCTGGTATATAGTTGATTATTCGTGCCAATACCAACTATTGTACCGTCTGCCATGACGGTAATACCTATTACAGAACCACTGTTAGCAATATGTTCCCAATTACTGGTTAAGGTCTTTCTGGTATATAGTTGATTGTTCATGCCAATACCAACTATCGTACCGTCTGACATTACGGTAATACCTAAGACAGAACCACTGTTAGCAATATGTTCCCAATTACTGGTTAAGGTTTTTCTGGTATATAGTTGGTTGTTCATGCCTATACCTATCACACCTGGTATGGTTTTATCACTTGTAGAAATAATTTCTACTACCCATTCATTACCGATACCAGTACCCCAAGATGTAACGCCTTGTGCTGAGTCAGGACGATGTAAGTAATCTCCTTTCCAAGATTTGAGTTGAATTTTGTTCTCACCTATGAACTCAATTACCCATTCATTACCGATACCAGTATTCCAAGATGTAACGCCTTGTGCTGAGTCAGGACGATGTAAGTAATCTCCTTTCCAAGATTTGAGTTGAATTTTGTTCTCACCTATGAACTCAACTACCCATTCATTACCGATACCAGTATTCCAAGATGTAACGCCTTGTGCTGAGTCAGGACGATGTAAGTAATCTCCTTTCCAAGATTTGAGTTGAATTTTTGTTCCTGTAGCAATATTCGGATGTGCAGGAGGTTTAATAAATTCAGCAGTACCTATTAATCCTTGTCCATTACTATGAGCGAGAATGATTTGATTTAATGGTGAATCAGGTTGTAAATCAGTAATGGAATTACCATTGTTTTGATAAAGGGTTTTGACTCCTGCAAAGAGAGGATGATTGGGATTATTAACTGCTATATTACCGTCAATTCCGTTGTACACTCCCTGGATTTTCAAACCAAAAGCAGCTAAGAAAGTATTCCAATTATTTGCTTCTGCTTGCGCTCCTCCTTGACCAGTACCAGCACAAAGGTAAACCTTACCTCCATTTTTCACATATTCAATCAAAACTTGGTTATTTACAAGATCGCCACCAATAAAAATCCCGTCATATTTTTGCAGGGTTTCTAGGTTAATAGGAATATTCATTCCCTTAGTCCAAGTATGACCCGCTTTAGTCATTGTTTGTTCTAGAGATGCTCCTGTTAACCCAAAATTATTGGAAAGTACATGAAACTTACCTTTGTTTTCTCCTACAAAATATTTGGCAATATTCAGAGCAAATGTAGCTGCATCAGGTGTAGTTTTGATTCCTGCATCACTTATAGTCCATTCGTCTGCATTAACGACAATTCTACCTAAAGATTTCAACACTGCTGTAGTGTCTGCTTTAACTTCTGTTGTAACTTCTGTTTGATTCTTGGGTGCTAATGCTACACCTGAATAACATACAATCCCCAATACAGAACCACTATTAGCAATATGTTCCCAATTACTGGTTAAGGTCTTTCTGGTATATAGTTGATTGTTCATGCCTATACCAACTATTGTACCGTCTGGCATTACGGTAATACCTAAGACAGAACCACTATTAGCAATATGTTCCCAATTACTGGTTAAGGTCTTTCTGGTATATAGTTGATTATTCGTGCCAATACCAACTATTGTACCGTCTGCCATGACGGTAATACCTATTACAGAACCACTGTTAGGAATATGTTCCCAATTACTGGTTAAGGTCTTTCTGGTATATAGTTGATTATTCGTGCCAATACCAACTATTGTACCGTCTGCCATGACGGTAATACCTATTACAGAACCACTGTTAGGAATATGTTCCCAATTACTGGTTAAGGTCTTTCTGGTATATAGTTGATTATTTGTGCCTATACCAACTATCGTACCGTCTGACATTACGGTAATACCTATTACAGAACCACTGTTAGCAATATGTTCCCAATTACTGGTTAAGGTCTTTCTGGTATATAGTTGGTTGTTCATACCTATACCTATCACACCAGGTATGGTTTTCTCACTTGTAGGTTGTATTACTTGTGCAACACCTTTTACCCTGATGGAATAAACGCGATTACTTGAGCCAGAAAAGGCTGTAGCACCAGCACCAGTGTTAGTGAAAAGAACTTTACTAGTTAAATTTCCCAAGTCCGAAGCTTCTTTATCTGTTGTGAGGTTGAAACTTACTGAACCTCCTCCAGGATAATAAATCCCAACAAAGTCACCTTGTTTAACTGTCATGGGTGTAGATAGGGAAAACTGGTTAAGTCCCACTACAGGAGTTTTCATATCACTCTTACCTACTACTGACCAAGAACTACCGTCTTTTCGGTAAATAATCAGTTGTAGAGGAGCTGTTGTATCTGCCCAAATTTCCCAGCCATTAATATCGCCATTAATATTAATGGGATTGTTAGTATCTACTAAATAAAAGTTCGTTCTTGTATCACAAACTCCACGGCTTTTCAGTTCATTTCCACCGGTTAAATCGTTGCTCATGTTGATGATCCTTATAATTTTGAGCCAAAGGTTTTTGGTTTTTGATTATGATTAATGCAACATCTTCAGCCTGTTGGAAGTATAATGATTTAACACTATACCTTTTGGCAATTTGTCTGGTTTTGGGATAATTGTGGCTGAATTTTTAAGCTCATTTCTGGCTTTTAGCCTTCGTGGAACACGATATCAAAAAAAATACATCATGTCAAATTTTTGATATTTAATTAATATAAGTTTACGTATTATTAGCAATAATATCTAACTCACATTTTTGATTAAAAATATTAAATTTTAATGAATTAAAATAATTGTATTGTATGGAAAATTAAACATTAAAAATTATTTACAGCACACATTTGATTTAGATAAGGTACACAAGGGCAGGCAGGACTTGTACCTCATTGATATGCAATCTGCTGTATTTAGCTAATATGAATTGATTATTTAAAGGATGTTTGAAAAGTCGGAAAGGATGTAAAAAAGCTCTATTGGTATAAGCTGTGAATAGATATATAGGAGATGCTAAATAAACATGAAAATATTCCATGCAAAGAATTTTAGGCAATTTGAAATGGAAAAAGCCGCGCCTGAGAGCAGGCAGGTACAAGCTTTTATGACTTATGAACTGGAAAACCTTACACTTTGTTGGTTTTTTACCTCGTTTCAAAATCCAAAAAACTCCTTGATATCCTTTAACTCCTGACTCCTTGATAGCGACTTGTACTGAGCCTGTCCTGAGCCTGTCCTGAGCCTGTCCTGAGCGGTGTCGAAGGGCGGTGTCGAAGTAAGCGTGGCGTTAGCCATACTCCTTAATCTTCACGGAAAGACTTTTATGGCTTACGCTACGCTATCAGCAACCCCTATATAGACATCTAGCGAAAATGAATGTAGAGACAATTCATGAATTGTCCCTACAAGGGTTTCAAATTACGGATATTGAATTACCGGAGATATCTAATAGACAGCAGCGAGAGAGTAACATGAATAAAATATACCCGTGACTTAGTTGGGGTTGGTTGAAAAAGTTGAGAAAAAAAATTGAGGATAATTAGGTGGTTAGTCAGGCAGGAGATTTTGGTGCAGAAGGTTTAACAAATTCAGCAGTACCTATTAACCCTTTTCCACTACTATGAGCAAGAATGATTTGATTTAGTTGTGAATCAGTTTGTAAATCAGTAATGAAATTACCATTGTTTTGATAAAGGGTTGTGACTCCTGCAAAGAGAGAATGATTGGGATTATTAACTGCTATATTACCAGTAATTGCGTTGTAGATTCCCTGGATTTTCAAACCAAAAGCAGCTAAGAAAGTATTCCAATTATTTGCTTCTGCTTGCGCTCCTCCTTTACCAGTACCAGCACAAAGGTAAACCTTACCTCCATTTTTCACATATTCAATTAAAACTTGGTTCTCTACAAGATCACCACCAATAAAAATACCGTCATATTTTTGCAGGGTTTCTAGGTTAATAGGAATATTCATTCCCTTAGTCCAAGTATGACCTGCTTTGGTCATTGTTTGTTCCAGAGATGCTCCTGTTAACCCAAAATTATTGGAAAGTACATGAAACTTACCTTTGTTTTCTCCTACAAAATATTTGGCAATATTCAGAGCAAATGTAGCTGCATCAGGTATAGTTTTGATTCCTTGATCACTTAAAGTCGATTCGTCTGCATTAACGACAATTCTACCTAAAGATTTCAAAACTGGTGTAGTTTCTGGTTTAACTAGAGGGATTTCTTCTTGTTGCCAAACAGCACCATTAATTGTGCCGTTAATGCCGTTACCTGTCTTTTCTTTAACAAGATTGCCCGAACCTTCATTCAAGGGCAAATAAGCAACTAAACCATCTTCCTTCCCAGTCAGATACTGATTCATCTTTGCCTGAATTTCAGCCGCTGTCAGAGCTTTATTCCAGACACTAACTTCCGTAATTTGACCAGAATAGAAATATCTTGGATTTGCTTCGGTGGCACCAGCACCGATTCGCAGAGGGCATCGCGTATTCGGTGCATAAACTACATTTTTACTACCAACTTCTTTGCCATCGACATAAAGTTTCAATTGCTTGCCATCAAAGGTACTTGCTATATGAGTCCAGACATTGAGAACTACAGGAATATCATTATTATTAACAATTTCCCAATCACTTCCGTTACCGACCCAAGCTTGCCATTTATTATTATCTCCTGCATAGATAATGTAACCTGCGGAATCTTTGGTAACACGGCTGGTAATTACAGAACGAAAGCGGCCTTGCCCACCGGTAACTTTTACCCAACTGGAAACAGTAAATAAGTTGGGATTAAGTGACTGGTTATAAGGAATTTCTACATAATCATCCTTACCATCAAACATTAATACTGATTGCATATTTTTCTATACCTTTTGGCAATTTGTCTGGTTTTGGGATAATTGTGGCTGAATTTTCAAGCTCATTTTTGGCTTTTTATCTTCGTAAAACACGATATCAAAAAAAATACATCATGTCAAATTTTTGATATTTACTTAATATAAGTTTACGTATTATTAGCAATAATATCTAACCTCACATAATGGCGTTTTTGATTAAAAAAAGATTAAATTTTTATTCATTAAACGAATTATATTGTATGAAAATCTGTATTGAAAAATACGTTAAATACAGTATTGACATTCCAGTTTCACTACGTAATTATACAAATCTAACAGGCAAATATAAATGCTATGTGAGAAATGTCAGAAATCCCATCTCAAGCAGAATTATACACCACAGGTTTCAGTAGTTGTCTCAACAGCAGGATTCCTTTGTGACAAGTCTTGCTTTGTTCCTTCCTTTGAACACTTGGTCTAATGTGTTAATTTTATATAGCGTTTCCCAGTCTTATGAGGTACACCCTAATTTATTTACTTGCTATAAAATATCAGTTTATAGAAATTTTCCATATTTCACATTCGCTACAACAGGAAAAAGAAAAAATAAAATGCAAAAACTACTGTCATTCAATAACGAAAAACTCCTGCGTCAAGCATTAACCCATCGTTCTTATGTGAACGAAAACCCCGGAGAAGGAGAACACAACGAACGCTTAGAATTTCTCGGTGATGCAATTTTAAACTTTCTCAGTGGAGAATATTTGTACCGTCGTCACCCCGAAAAAGGAGAAGATGAATTAACCCGTCGCCGTTCTGCATTAGTTGAAGAAAAACAACTAGCAAAATTTGCTTTAGAAGTTGGTTTAGATTTTAGAATGCGATTAGGAAAAGGTACAATTAGAGATGGAGGTCTTCAAAATCCTAACCTTTTAAGTAGCACCTTTGAAGCTGTAATTGGTGCATATTATTTAGATAATGATTGTAATGTTGAACCACTCAAAGTCATTCTTGAACCATTATTTGATTCTGTATCGGAAGATGTGGTAGAACCGAGATCAAATGTAGATTCAAAAAATAGATTGCAAGAGTTAACCCAAGCTCAAGGTATCCAAGAACCTCCTAAATATGTAACAGAAAAAGCCGGAGGTCCAGATCATGCACCGGAATTTATTTCCAAAGTATTTGTAGATGGTAAAGAATTAGGAGAAGGAAAAGGAAAGAGTAAAAAAGAAGCTGAAAAAGCTGCTGCTGAAGATGCGTTAGCTAAATTGAAAAAACGAGATTTATTGTAAGAATTGTAATCATTGATGAGCGACATATATCTAAGGTACAGCGCACAATCAATTAAACTGCTTGATGTCAGTAGTTAAGTAACTAATTTTTATTTTAAATACTGATGTTATTACTATTCATCAATGTTAGATTTTTGCTGTTACTATTAATTATGAGTAAGTCAGCCTAATCCAACGCACCAGAGTCAACAGCGTTGGAACGGAGGAACCAAGTTTTGGGGCGTATTTTTGTGGCGATTGGTTAATAAATTCCTAAGTTAATGTTAGGAAATCAGCCAAAATTGCCCAAAAAGGGGTATCTCTCAACCCTAGTCCGTCAGCTAACTTCGTAGGCATTGAGAGGGGACTGAAGAGACAGCATTTGATAATGTTTTGATCTCATCAGTGTCCAAGGCTGGTACTGCTCAGATTCAGTGTATCTGTACTGAACTCTGTTGAGGTTACAATATGATTTTACAACTGAATTTAGCTGCAATTTTTGCTGTGGCTGGACAATTGGCGTGGAAAAAAGCAAAACCTGTCATTTTTCGTGATGATTTCTTATTGCCCGTTGTGGGTTTTTCAGGAATAATTTTACTCTGGTGGGTAATAGCATTTGCTAATCATGAATTAATGCCTACACCACCTGAAGCTTTAATTGCCAATCTTGACTACATTTTAAATCCCTTTTATGAACGAGGACCCGGTAATTTAGGAATTGGTTGGTTACTATTAGCAAGTTTACGCCGGGTAATATTAGGTTTTGGTTTAGGTGCATTAGTAGCAATTCCCTGTGGGTTTTTAATAGGGATGTCTAGACCAGCAATGCTGGCTTTTAATCCCATCATTCAGATATTTAAACCTGTTTCACCCCTAGCTTGGTTGCCTATCTCCTTAGCTATTTTCAATTTGGCAGATCCTTCAGCTATTTTTGTGATTTTCATTACTTCCCTTTGGCCGACTATGATTAATACTGCCTTGGGAGTTTCTAGCGTACCCAAAGATTATATAGATGTGGCACAGGTGTTAGAAATGCCACGTTGGCGGCAGATTATTAAAATTATTTGGCCTGCCAGTTTGCCTTATATTTTCACAGGTTTAAGGATTAGTTTAGGTATTGCTTGGCTGGTAATTGTGGCTGTAGAAATGTTAACAGGTGGTATTGGAATTGGGTTTTTTGTTTGGGACGAATGGAGTCGTTTAAATCTCAGTTCTGTATTTTTGGCGGTGTTTGTAATTGGTTTAACTGGTTTAGTTTTAGATTACGCGGTGGGTAAACTTCAAGAATTTGTTACCCATCGTCCAGGAAGTGTGAAGTAAACAGGGAAAACGTCAAAAATTTAGTTACAGCTATGACAGGCAAGATAGTTAAATCTTAAATCTATGACAGGCAAGATGCCTGTTCCACATTGAGAGATAAAACTGATACCAATTTGCAAAATGATGTCAAAAGATGGAAGCTGACAAAGCTTATCCATTGAATTTTTCATCATCTAAAATCTAAAATTCAAAATTGTAGACAATTATGAGTGAAAATAATTGGACTCGCAGAGATTTTATCAAGGGAATAGGTTTAACGACTGCGGGAATAGCGTTGTCATCCTGTGCTGTTTCTGGAGATAGGTCTGCTAAAGGACTGACAGCAGAAGCTTTAGCTGTAGAACCAGTAGTTAAACCTCAAGAATTAGAAAAACCTGATCTTATTATTGGTTATGTTCCTGTTAATGATTGTGCGCCATTTGCGATCGCCTGGAAAAAAGGTTTCTTCCGCAAATATGGCTTAAATGTCAAACTCAACCGCGAAGCTAGTTGGGCAAACTCCCGCGACGGGTTAATATTTGGTCGTCTCGACGCTTCCCCCGTCGTCTCTGGTGCAGTCACTAACGCTCGAATAGGTGCAGAAGGTGCGCGTCATGCCCCCCTATGTGCAGCTATGACCATACACCGACATGGTAACGCCATGACCATGAATAAAGATATGTGGGACTTTGGTATACGTCCTTGGTATGAATATCAGCAACAATACGGTGATGGGGCATTAGAAGCATTTGGGCGAGATTTTCGAGGTTATTTTAACCAACAACCCCCAGAAAAGAAGGTTTGGGCAGTAGTTCTGAGTTCTGCTATTTATGAATACTTTGCTCGCTATCTTGCTGCTGCTGCTGGTGTTGACCCATTTAAAGAATTTCGCATCATTATTACTCCCCCACCGCAAATGGTGACAAATATGAGAATTGGGGCAATGCAAGCATATATGGTCGCCGAACCTTGGAACACTAGAGCAATTACAGGTAACGAAGGTATTGGTTTTACATTCGCTCAAGGTAAAGAAATTTGGCACGGACACCCAGACCGACTATTAGGAGTAATGGAATCTTTTATAGTCAATTATCCCAAAACTTACCGATCCTTGGTAAAAGCAATGATAGAAGCTTGTCAGTATTGCAGTAAACCCGAAAACCGCCAAGAAGTAGCCGAATTATTAACAGATCGTTCTTTTACTGGTGCAAAACCAAAAAAGCAAGATGCGCCCATTAGTAAATTGACTGCTCCAGGAATTATTGGCAATTACAACTATGGTGGTTTTGATGGTAAAGACCGCACAATCAAAGCTGAAGATACCACAATTTTTTATGATCTGCCTGATAACGTTCCTCAAGAACCAGGAGAACATTCCACCTTTTTATGGCGTTCTCGCAGTATTTGGTTAATGACTCAAGCAGCACGCTGGGGACAAATTAAAGAAATCCCTAAAAACGCTGAACAAGTAGCCGAAAAAGGTTGGAGAACAGATTTATATCGAGAGATAGCCACAGAAATGGGGATTCCATGTCCCAAGGATGATTATAAAGTTGAACCCCCAGAAGTATTCATAGATAAAAAAGGCTTTGATCCCAGTGATCCTGTCGGTTATCTCAATAGTTTTGCTATCAAAGCAAATGCTCCCATTCGTTTCTTCATGTCTTAATTTTCACGACAAACTATTAACTAATTCAGGAGAATTTAATCATGAGATATACTTCCTTAGAAAATGATAATTATCAACAAGTTCAGCCCCGTCACGGATTTTTAGAAATTGAAAATTTAGTGAAGTCTTATCCCACAGCAGATAAAGGAGAGTTTGTTGTTTTAGATGGCGTTAATTTGACAATTGGTGAAGATGAATTTATTTCTGTAATTGGTCATTCTGGTTGTGGAAAATCAACACTACTCAAAATTATTGGTGGATTTCAAAAACCCACATCAGGCTCAGTAAGCTTAGATGGTAAAGAAATCCGCAAACCAGGTGCAGATAGAATGATGGTTTTTCAAAATTATTCCTTGTTACCGTGGTTAACTGTGCGGGAAAATATCCGTTTAGCTGTGGATGAAGTGCTAAAAAGTGCAAATCGTGCCGAAAAAATTAGCATTGTGAATGAACACTTGGCAATGGTAAACTTAACGGCAGCCGCAGATAAATATCCCGATGAAATTTCTGGAGGTATGAAACAAAGGGTGGGTATTGCTAGAGCTTTAGCAATTCGTCCGAAAATGTTATTAATGGATGAACCATTTGGAGCTTTAGATGCTTTAACTCGTGGAAAATTGCAGCGTCAGGTATTAGATATCTGGGAAAATCATCGTCAAGCAGTCATGATGATTACCCATGATGTAGATGAGGCAATTTATATGTCCGATCGCATTGTTCTAATGACCAATGGACCATGCGCCACTATCGGAGAAATTCTCAAAGTTCCGTTTAAACGTCCACGCGATCGCAGTGCGATCCGCAATTCTAAAGAATACTTTGAATTACGCAACCACGCCTTGAATTTTTTAGACCGTTACTTTACTTCAGAGGAGTAAAATAAATTATTATTTCCTGGGTATACAAATTCAGAAATATAAGCTACAATTCAAAAAGTAGAAATTTAAAATTTTGAACATTTAAAATTTTGAACATTTAAAATTTTGAATTTCTACTTTTAACGTCAGTATTCAGGATTGAGGCATCAGTATTTCAGAATATTTGATAAATCGGTAGATGATCAAATACAGATTTTGGGCGTAACCATTAAAAAGCTGACTGCTGATTACTGATCGCTGAATGCTTATCTGTGGGTAGCCTAATTCAAATTCATGAAAGCTGGATTTGAAGCGGAGGAACCAAATAATTGGGGCGAATCTTAATTGAAAGACACCTTCCAGTCTTAGCCCGTCAGCTAACTCCGTCGGCAATGGAAGGAACTCCCAAAACCTTGGCTGTAATACCAGTTGTTATTGGGTTTTCCTTAATCAATCTGCGATTTTAGTCAATGATTTTGGATGAACTAGGAATGTAAGAATTAACGAGTCAGAAATCAGAATCCTTGATTAGTCATTTGGTGATAAAATGGTGGTTTTTCATGGTGCGTTTAAAAAAGCTGATTGCTGATTACTGATAGCGGAATACTTACTTATGAATCCAAAATCTAAAATCTAAAATCTAAAATTGGCATCCCTGCTTCTCATTCATCATTCGTTTCAAGGGAGAGAAGTTAAAGCTGTGACAATCAAGCCATTGTTAGCACGTTTGCAAGGTGCTATTGGTCGCCATGACCTGATTGAGCAAATGGTATTACTACCTGCTCCAAAAAAATGCCTGAGTGAGAAAAATTCACCGGTAAAATCCATCAAGTTAATTGTTGGTTATGATGGTTCTCCTAATAGTCATACAGCCTTAGATATTGCTTTTTGTATTGCACATCAAACCCATTTAGCAAGCAATATTCAAGTCAATGTTCAGGCTGTTTATGTGTTAGAAGAACAGGCAAGTATTTCTGATTATCATAAATTCAATTATCCACCAAATTGGGCTAGTTTGACACATCAATATTTTGAGTTAAGCCAATCAACAACAATGGTGTTAACGCCATCAAAACCTCAGTTACTTACCACTTCAGCACCGGAAAAAGCAGATAAAATTCTTTGGCAAGCCAAAAATTTAGCCCAAGAATGGCAGAGTGATTTTAAATCTCATCTACGATTTGGTAACTTATCTACTGAACTGAAAAAAGTTGTAGAATTAGAAACTGCTGATGCTCTAGTTTTAGGTTGTCAATCTATCAATCATCCTGTGATTGAAAGTTTAGATCCTCATTTTCCCTGTGCTGTTTTGGGTATTCCTCGGTGTCTTGATTAATCACCTAATAATTACTTAATACATTTTTAATGCCCATGCACCAATAATCAACTATTAAGTCGCCTATAGTTACATATAGGTGGCTTTTTCGCTCTTTTTCACACAATAAAAAACAATCACATTATCAGGGAAGATGATATGGAAAACTGGCAAGCTGTTTTCAGCGTTATCACATTTATCACCGTCATTGTGGTAATCATGACGGAATGGATTGATCTAATGGTAGCTGCTTTTTTGGGAGCATTAATATTAGTCTTTGCTAATATCATGACTTTACCAGAAGCCGTTAGTTATATTGGTAAAAGTCATGGAACTTTGGGTTTATTTTTTGGTGTGATGGTATTAGTAAGAGCATTTGAACCGACTAATATCTTTAGTTATATAGCTACACAAATAGTCATTCTTGCTCAAGGAAGTGGCAAAAAATTACTATTAGGTATTGTGGCATTAGTTACGCCAATTTGTGCTGTTTTACCTAATGCTACTACAGTCATGTTATTAGCTCCATTAATTCCGCCAATAGCAGAAGAAATAGGAGTTAATTTTGTCCCTTTATTAATTTTGATGGTGTTTGTTGCTAATAGTGCCGGATTATTAACATTAGTAGGAGATCCTGCAACATTTATTGTAGGTGATGCTGTAAATATTAGCTTCATAGATTATTTAGGGAAATTAAGTTTAGGAGGAGTAATTGCTGTTTTGACTGTTGTAGTAACACTACCAATTTTATTTAGAAAAATTTGGCATAAAAACTTAGATGATTTAGCAGAATTACCCCATCCCCAAATCAATCATCCACGAGTTTTAATAGTAGGGGGAGTGATAGTAGCTTTTGTGTTAACATTTTTTGTAATTGGTGAATCTTTACCAATACCGATTTCCCCTGCGGCAGTGGCTTTGTTAGGTGCTGCTTTAGCTTTATTACTGGCACACAAAAGCAGAATTGATTCAGTTCATAATATTTTGCGAGATGTAGATTGGAGTACCTTAATATTTTTTATGAGCATTTTTGTCCTGATCGGAGGACTGGATAAAACAGGTGTGATTAAGAGTTTATCAGGTGTTTTAGGGCTGATTTTAGGTAAAAATATTTTGCTAGGTTCTGTACTTTTGTTATTTGTAGTAGGAATCTTATCAAGTGTTGTACCGAATATTCCTTTAGTTGTGGCAATGGTTCCTTTGCTTAAACAATATCTTGTGAATGTGGGATTAGCACCAGCAGAAGTTTTATCACCAGATTTTCAAGGACAGTTTCCCCCAGAAGTTTTACCACTGTTTTATGCCATGATGTTTGGCGCAACTTTGGGGGGAAATGGCACCTTGGTGGGAGCATCTTCTAATATTGTTGCTGCTGGTATTGCTGAACAGCATGGTAGAAGAATTTCTTTTAAGACTTTTTTACATTATGGTATTCCTGTTACCTTATTGCAGCTGATAACTTCAGCTTTGTATGTGTTGGTGCGTTTTTTACTTTAAACATAAAACAAAATGCTCGAAAAATATAGTGTTCCGATTTGATTTATAAATTTTCCGTGGAGGCAGGGAATAGGGAATAGGGAATAGGGTTTTAGATGATTTGGGTGTACGGAGTTTTTTCAAAAATCAAATAGGAGTCCTATAGATCCCTAACTTCTTTGAGAAGTCAGGGATTTAGGTGTTACAAGATAGGGGAGATGGGGAGGAAAATTTTAGATTTTAGATTTTTTAGATTTTAGATTGGAGATGACAAAAACAATCCCTGCGGGTTCAGCAGTTGCTCATGTGGGAAACCCCCAAGGCCGCACTGCTTCACCAAAATCCAAAATCCAAAATAAATAACTCCTGACTCCTGACTCCTGACTCCTGGATCTCCTTTCTGATCTGACGTTAATATCTCAAGATGTGTAAAATGTCACGAAGAACGCTATAACCAGCTAAATCCCAAAGTAGATAAGCTAAAAATCCAATCATTGCCAAGCGTCCATTCCACAATTCTGCTTGAGGATTCCAACCAAAAATAAAGGCATTACGATCTACACCATTATAAGCTTTAGCAACGGGTGGTATATCAGTAGATGAGCGAGTTTCCATTTTTTACCTCCAAATTTCAACAAGTTTCACAAGTTTCACAAGTTTCACAAGTTTCAAGTTTAATGTTTTGAATCTTTTGTTCACTTTTTTTATGCTTAACTTTAATGTAGCTTTTACACACACAGTTGTTTTATGCCTATAGGTACAAACTATAGGCACTTCTTAGGGACGATAATTTAAAAGCTATTTACCCAGACAAATCTACCCTGAGATGGTGAAAAAAATTTTTAATTTAATTTAAATAAACGTAAACCAGCTTTCAAAAATTGAATTCCTACAATCCAAGCAAAAAAATGTTCACCTAAAGAATAGCAGTATTGATATTAATAAATCAGCTAGAATTTATATAAATTTACAATAGTAAAATCATCAACTTCTATCTAACGTTATATAAGGCTTTCCCACTTGAGATGGATGCTAAGATCCCCTAATTTCTTGGATTCTGAAGGTTGGACAAGTTGAATATTCACATCCAGCAGTGGTCATTAGTGAGGCGGTCAAACCCTTATGGTGCATAGCTTTGTAGTTATAGCAGGAGTCAGAAGTCGTAGGGGCGAAGCATTCGGAAAATATCCTTTTCATAAAATTGATAATTTATCGCCCTGTAAGGGCGAAGCATTCGGAAAATATCCTTTGGGAAATACCGATCATTAATCGCTCGAATGCTTCTCCCCTACTTCGCCAGTACAGGAGTCAGGAGTAAAACACTAACTTGGCAGTGCAAATTTAAATTAAACTTAAAATTAAACTTAGAGGTAGGAAATAGAAATGATGCAGGAACTATACAAACACTTATTGTGGATAGCACAAGTACCTGTAACTACTCCCAACGTCACACCAGCACAGGCTTCGATTCTCACATCGGGTCCGCGCTTTTTTGTGGCTTTAATTTCTGGAGTAATTCTCGCCTTTGCCTTTCAATTAGTGTTAACTAATCTCTCAATTGCTGCGGGTATTTCCTATTTGGGACATCCTTCAGAATCTCAGGAAATTGAAAGTTTCGGTGGCACAATTCGCAAAATTGGCACGAGGTTGGGAATTTGGACATTAGTTACAGTCACAATTGCTTTATTCATCGCTTGTTTCTTAGCTGTAAAATTGAGTTTATTAATTTTAGATCCGGGATTAGGAGCAATTTTAGGTTTAGTCATTTGGGGAGCGTATTTTCTATTACTAATGTGGGTAAGTTCAACTACAGTTGGTTCTTTAATAGGTTCGGTTGTGAATACGGCTACTGCCAGTTTTCAGGCGATTATGGGTACAGCTACAGCTGCATTAGGCGCTAGGTCTGTAAATCAGCAAGTGGTAGCTACTGCGGAAGCGGCTGCCTCGGCGGTGCGTCGGGAATTAGGAAGCGCCATTCCCCCCGCAAGTATTCGCCAAAACGTAGAACATTACATAGAAAAACTACGTCCCCCAGAACTTGATATATCGCAGATTCGGGATGAGTTTAAAAGCTTACTTAATGAACCACAATTTAAAGCGATCGCCACCAGTCCAGACTTGGGAAAAATCGACCGTCAACAGTTTGTTGATTTAGTTAACAGTCGCACCGATTTATCCAAACGAGAAGTTAACCGCATTGCTGACGCTTTACAAAATGTTTGGGAACAAGTAGTGAGTCAACAAAAACCTACGAAAGAAAGTTTAGGTGAGTTGGTAAACTATCTGAAATCCCTTCCTTCGGGACAAACTAAAACCGATGAACTTAACGCCAAACTTGACCAATTAATTGCTGAAATTCACTCTACCAAAGAAACAGAACAAAAACCAGGAATGATGCAACAAGCAATATCAGCACTGACTGGGGTAGTGTTAGGTAGGGCAGATTTGTCTGATTTAGATGTAGAAAAAATTTGGCGTTCCTTAAATACTGCTAGAGAAAAAGTCATAGAACAAGTTACAGAACAACCTTATAATCCCATTCGTGCAGATATTGACAACTACTTACTTAACTCTTATCCTTGGCAACTCAGTCAAGAAAGAATTGCCCAAGAATTTCGAGATGTGATTTATGATCCTGCGGCTGATCCTGGGGTAATACGTAGGGAATTAGAGCAAATTAACCGTCAAGATTTTATCAATATTTTGCAAGCTAAGGGATTATTAGCTCAAGCACAAATTTACCAAATTGCTGATCAATTGGTAATGGTGCGGGATGAGGTTTTGGTAATAGTAACAGCGCAGGAAGAAAGAGAAATTGTCCAAGATTTGCAAAGACGAGTGGAAAGTTATTTACTGGTGACTCCGAAAGCAGATTTAACATCAGCAGGAATTGAGAATAATTTTAAACCGCTGTTGGCAGATCCAGAAGCAGATTATCAAACTTTATCCCGACGACTAGCACAAGTTGAACGGGAAGAAATGGCTGAGATTCTGTTAGCACGCAATGATATTCAAGAACGGGATTTAGATCCGATTTTAGATGAATTGGAAATGCAGCGCGATCGCGTGTTGGTAGAATCTTTAGGACTGGCACAACAGGCACAACATCAAGCGGAAACTCTCTGGTTAAATGTGGAATCATATCTGCGAAATACAGGCAAAGAACAATTAAACCCTGATGCTATTCGCGCTGATTTAAAACGACTTTTAGAAGACCCCCAAGCGGGAATTTTAGCCATTCGGGTGCGGTTATCTCGCTTTGATAGAGATACTTTGGTGCAATTATTAAGTCAACGTCAAGATTTAACAGAAGCACAAGTTTATCAAATTATTGATGTAGTAGAAGAATCATGGCATAACATCCGCCACATACCGCAATTTGTCGGGGAAAAAGCACGGGAACAATATGATTCTGTCACCACGACTATTGCAGATTACCTGCGAAATACTGGTAAGGAAGAATTGAATCCTGAAGGTATTCAACGAGATTTCACAAGGTTGTTTGAAAACCCTAGAGAGGGTGTTATGGTATTGCGTCGCCGATTATCGCGGATTGATAGAGATACTTTGGTGAAATTGTTAAGTCAACGTCAAGACTTGAGTGAGGAACAAGTTAATCAAATCATTGATAATGTACAGACATCCATTAGAAATATTGTCCGTGCGCCCCGTCGGTTAGCGACAAGAACACAACAAAGAATGCAAAATTTTCAAACTTATTTGCAGGAGTATTTACGACATACGGGTAAAGAGGAATTGCACCCGGAAGGAATTAAAAGAGATTTGCATTTATTGTTGCATGATCCCAGAGTGGGGATGGAAAGTTTCAGCGATCGCCTTTCCCATTTCGATAGAGAAACAATTATCGCTTTGTTGAAAATTCGGGAAGATATTACTGATGAAGAAGCAGCGAGAATTGCTGATAATATGATCTCAGTGCGTGAACAATTTGTAGAACAGGTGCGGGGTATTCAAAGAAGGATTCAAGATGCAATTGAAAGCATTTTTGCCAGGATTCGTAATTATCTTAATTCTCTAGAACGTCCAGAATTGAATTATGAAGGAATACAGCATGATATCCGTCAATTATTTGAAGATCCTCAAGCTGGGTTTGAAGCATTGCGCGATCGCTTGTCTCATTTCAATCGTGAAACTTTAGTAGCTATTTTCAGTTCCCGTGAAGATATTTCTGAGGCAGATGTTAACCGCATTATTGACAGAATAGAACACGCTCGGAATATGGTTTTACAAAGAGCAGAACAGCTACAACATGAAGCACAACATCGGCTAGAACAGGTAAAACATCAAGCACAACGTCAAGCAGAAGAAACCCGCAAAGCTGCTGCTAATGCTGCTTGGTGGTTGTTTGCGACGGCGGTTGTTTCTGGTATTTCTGCGGCTTTAGGCGGATCAATTGCTGTTGTGCTGGTTTAGGTTTTTCAATAATGGACAATTACCTGTACCTGAAAATCCGAGGATTAAAAAAGCTAAATTTTCTGCTTTTTTTACTTGAAAGGGGAGGTTTGAAACCGTTCGGCAGTTCGACAGGCTCACTGACCACTGACGCTCACGGCGGAAGCCTTGAATAAAACAATTATCAATTATCAATTGATAAGTTGTCTTTAGCCTCCCAACAGGGGGTTTTTTTGACTAATAATTCAATAATGAAGGCGATCGCTAATTAGCATTTACAGGATTTTCCTCATCTTCTGCCCAATTTATTGGATTGTTGACAATGTACTGACGAATATTTTGTAATTCTTCCTCATTACGAATAATATGTTCATGAAAATTACGTTGCCAAATCACATTTCCTTGAGCTTTATTGATGCGATTCAACCGCCTTGTAGAAACAGATTTATAATTTTGAATTATTGCTGCCAAAGATTGTGGTTTTGTGCCATTAATTTTCACCTGTTTAATTCCAGGGACCGTAGGGGCGAAGCATTGGCTCGATAAATTTTGTTGTTGTTGATAATTGAAATTTGCCAATGCTTCGCCCTTCCCATCAGAAAACGATTGTGAAAAATCTTGCTTTGCTTCACTTTTAACTATGATAATAATTCCATGTACATGATTGGGCATGATCAGAAATTCATCTAACTCTACACTTTGAAAATGCCGAGGAATAGATAACCAACAACCCCTTGCTACCTCACCATTTGTATTTAATTTCATTTCACCATCGACAATTTCACCAAATAAACAATTACGGTGATGGGTGCAAATAGTGACAAAATATGCTCCTATTTGAGAATAGTTATATCCTTTTAATCGGATGGAACGACGGTGGTGAATTTCGGGATTATAAGGCATAAATTAAATTCCTGTTAATAGCGTCATGGTTATGGGGAAGGGTGAAGCATTCGCTGATATAGGTTGTCTGTTTGTTGTCTATTTTTACCATGCTAATGCTTCACCCCTACAGGATTATATAATGTGGTGCGATCGCTCAATTAATACAATTTTCATTGTCCCATTTGTAGGGGCAAAGCATTGGCTCAAACATCTTTATTGATTTCGATAATGTAAAATTGCCAATGCTTTGCCCTCTTCTGTTAAACTGTCTGTTTGTTGTCTATTTTTACCATGGGAATGCTTCACCCCTACAGGATTATATAATGTGGTGCGATCGCTCAATCAATACAATTTTCATTGTCCCATCTGTAGGGGCAAAGCATTGGCTCAAACATCTTTATTGATTTCGATAATGTAAAATTGCCAATGCTTTGCCCTCTTCTGTTAAACCCCATAGTGGAACAGGGTGAAGCATTCGCTAATATAGGTTATCTGTTTGTTGTCTATTTTTACCATGCGAATGCTTCACCCCTACAGGATTATATAATGTGGTGCGATCGCTCAATCAATACAATTTTCATTGTCCCATCTGTAGGGGCAAAGCATTGGCTCAAACATCTTTATTGATTTCGATAATGTAAAATTGCCAATGCTTTGCCCTCTTCTGTTAAACCCCATAGTGGAACAGGGTGAAGCATTCGCTAATATAGGTTATCTGTTTGTTGTCTATTTTTACCATGCGAATGCTTCACCCCTACAGGATTATATAATGTGGTGCGATCGCTCAATCAATACAATTTTCATTGTCCCATCTGTAGGGGCAAAGCATTGGCTCAAACATCTTTATTGATTTCGATAATGTAAAATTGCCAATGCTTTGCCCTCTTCTGTTAAACTGCATAGTGGAACAGGGTGAAGCATTCGCTGATATAGGTTGTCTGTTTGTTGTCTATTTTTACCATGCTAATGCTTCACCCCTACAGGATTATATAATGTGGTGCGATCGCTCAATCAATACAATTTTCATTGTCCTATTTGTAGGGGCAAAGCATTGGCTCAAACATCTTTATTGATTTCGATAATGTAAAATTGCCAATGCTTTGCCTTCTTCTGTTAAACCCCATAGTGGAACAGGGTGAAGCATTCGCTAATATAGGTTATCTGTTTGTTGTCTATTTTTACCATGCTAATGCTTCACCCCTACAGGATTATATAATGTGGTGCGATCGCTCAATCAATACAATTTTCATTGTCCTATTTGTAGGGGCAAAGCATTGGCTCAAACATCTTTATTGATTTCGATAATGTAAAATTGCCAATGCTTTGCCTTCTTCTGTTAAACCCCATAGTGGAACAGGGTGAAGCATTCGCTAATATAGGTTATCTGTTTGTTGTCTATTTTTACCATGCTAATGCTTCACCCCTACAGGATTATATAATGTGGTGCGATCGCTCAATCAATACAATTTTCATGTTTAATCAATGTAATTATCATAAGCTTTTTTCAAAGCATCCTTGACTTGCTTTGCCACCCAATCAGGACTTAAAACCCTAGCACTAGCACCGTACTGTAGTATTCTTTGACGAAACCAAAATATACAGTCTTCTTGAGTTAAAATATCAACATATTCTGTAGTTTCCAGTGAGGAAATAACTGTTTCATGGGGTCTGCGGGGTCTATAACTCGCTAAATCTCCTGTCAGACGGTATTTAATATCTAAAGTAGGAAATTTACTATAGGTCCAGGGAGTCTGGGAAACTCCACCAACTCTGGTGATGCGGTCCACTCTCAAAGTAATGTTTTGTTCAGCATTGGGTCGGGTTTCTAAGTGATAACTCCGAAAGTCTGGAACTAAAGCAAACAAATAGAGTACACCGTTATGTAATCTCAGTTCTGACTTATCTAAATCCCAGAATGTTTCTTTACCTTGTTTGCTGCGATACCAAACTACAAAGCGGCGTTTTTGCTGAAACCGTTGCTGTAAATGACGTACAATTTCATTGATTTTATCTTCACTGTAGTCTGTGGGTGGATGAAAGTCTGTTATCAGATTAGGGGACTTGAGTTTTTCATTAAAGTTACCAATCTGGTAAATGTGTCCTGCTTCTGCGGAAAACCCCAGACTCGTCAATAACTCAGAGGCCATTGATAGTGCTTGTCTTTGTTCTTCAGATAAAATCACCGGAAACACTGATGTCACTAACTCATAAGGGCGGTTGGGTGCAGCTTTAATTTCAAAACCACAGTCTCGGAGTTTACCAATGGCACGAGTAATTTTCTGTGATAAATCACCAGCTTCAAAACCGCGATCGCTCAATTTTACCATTAATATATCTTTTTTTAATGGTTGTTCCGCTAGTAGTTTTAATATTTCTAATGCAAATATTAATTGATTAGATTTATCATTTATAGATGACATTTTAACTGGTATAATATATCTATGTTTGGGAATCTGCAAGCGATCGCCTAACCGTAGGATGAATTAGGATTAATTCTGTATTTTCAAGGTTTCTTCTGCTAGTAGCTTCAATGTTCATCTGAAACTAATACAAAAAGAATTAGGAGGGAATGATGGCACAAACTAATGTAAAAAATAATATTTATCCAACAGTTATGGTCAATATTCCTACTACAATAACATTGAAAATTTCCCATGAGCAGTTTTTAGATTTGGCGCTTGCTAACAGAGATTTACAATTAGAAAGAAATGCTACGGGAGAATTAATTATTATGCCTCCTACTGGAAGTTATACTGGAAAAAGAAACTTTGATATTGCTGGACAATTATGGTTTTGGAATCGTCAAACTAAATTAGGAGAAGCGTTTGATTCTTCCACTGGTTTTCATCTTCCTAATGGTAGCGATCGCTCTCCTGATGCAGCTTGGGTAAAACAAGAAAAATGGGATACTCTCAGTTTAGAACAAAAAGAAACTTTTGCACCTATTTGTCCTGATTTTGTTCTAGAACTACGTTCTAAAACTGATTCTTTAGAAAAATTGCAATCTAAAATGAGGGAATATATAGAAAATGGTGCTAGTTTAGGTTGGTTAATTGATCAAAAAAATCAACGAGTAGAAATTTATCGTCCAGGTAAAGATGTGGAAATTTTAGAACATCCTACGAGTTTGTCTGGGGAAGATATTTTACCTGGGTTTATTTTGGATTTAACTGAGGTTTGGAAATGAGAATATGAATATAAATATAAAACTATGTATCTCTTAGGGATTCAGCAAGGTTAAACCCTTACAATATGGGTATAATCATAAATCTTTTTATGGTGTTATTTGCTGATAATTGCTTATAGAACTCTATTTACGCTAATTCGAGTATAATAATATTGCTCAAATCTACCCAAAATTTCTGAGATATAGTCATTTTTTGATAACATCTCTGTTTCCAGAAGTAATAAATTAGTCACATCCAACAAATACTGAACTACAGTGAAAATTTCTTTACTGCCATTATACTCCAAATTGAATAGGGGTGTGGGGGCTTGTGCTTTGGGATGTATGCAATCCTGCAAAGTCAAACAACAAGCGCCCAACTTTGGAGAAGGTAACAATTGTCCTTTATCTTCCCACCAAGCAGAAACTTATCACGCCATTATTAACAGCGATGCAGAAATTATATTTAATACCTCTGCTACAGGTGATGGTAAATCCTTAGCTGCTTATTTAGCAAGTTTATTAAATAGTGATTTTCAGGTAATATCACTTTATCCCACCATTGAATTAGTTGCAGATCAAAAAAGACAGATTATCAATTATTATCAAAAATTCAATCTTCTAGAAATTGATGAGATAGAAAGTCTTTATGGTGCAAAGTTAGCAGAATTAGTAGAACAGGGAGAAAAAACTAATAAATTTAAAGAATTATTGAGAATAATCAAACATAAATCTGTGATTTTGACTAACCCTGATATTTTCCATTTAGCTACCCATTCTCGTTATCAAAATCCTGCTTATAGTCGCGCAGAATTAGCGATTACTTTAGGTAGAAATCCTGATTTATATATAGCAGATGAATTTCATATTTTTGGTTCACATCAAGAAGCTGCCATTCTCAATAGTTTATTACTAATTCGCCATAATCGTCCTAAAAAACGACCGCTGCGAGTTTTATTTACTTCCGCAACTCCCAAGGACAATTTTGTTAAACTCCTTAAAAATGCTGATTTTAAGGTAACATCAATTAAGGGAGAATATGAAAGTAAACCTAATCCTGGATATCGGCAAATTTGTCAACCTATTGATTTAGAATTTGTACAATTAGACAGAGAAAGCGACGCTTTCAACTGGTTAATTCAAGAACATGAACAAATTAGAAATATTCTCCACCAAGAAGGTAAAGGTAGAGGCGGAATTATTCTTAATTCTGTGGCTTTAGTGAGTAGAACTGTGAGAGAATTAAACAAACTAATGTCTCCTGATGTGAAAGTCCTAGAAATTAGTGGTAGAATTGATAAACAAGAGAGAGAAAAAATACATAATGATTTAGAAAACTCTGAGCAACCTGTGTTAATTGTGGGAACTTCTGCGGTTGATGTGGGTGTTGATTTTAGGATACATTTATTAATTTTTGAAGCGAGTGATTCTGCTACATTTATTCAGCGTTTGGGGCGTTTAGGTCGTCATTCTGGATTTAATCATTATCAGGGTTTTGTACTTTTATCTGGTCGTACTCCTTGGATAAAATCAAGATTAGAAGAGAAATTAACTAACTTAGAATATGATCGTGATCAGTTTCAAGAAATTATTACAGAAGTGTTTAACGCACCTACAGTTTTTACAGAATATCCTAAATATTGGGGTGCTTTACAAGCGCAAGGAATGTTATTTAGTATGGGTAGTAAAAAAGCAGGAGTTATTGAACAATTAAAAGATAAAATATCGGAAGATTTACGCTTAGTTTACGGTGAACAACTAGATAAAAAACGTGGACATTGGTTTGCTTTAGGTAAGGATGAAAAAGGAGTAGGAAAAGCAGTACAACAGGAGTTATTAAGGTTTAGAGGTGGTTCTGATTTACAAGCTGCGGTGTGGGATGAAGGACGTTTTTACACTTATGATTTATTGAGGTTATTAGCTTATGCAGAAGTAGAAATAATTGAGAGGGAGGAGTTTTTAAAAGCTGCGGTAAATGCTGATCATTCCCATACAGAATTTCCAGAGAAATATATTCAAGTTTATCTGAAAGTTCAAAAGTGGTCAGATCAAAGATATAATATTGAGTTAGAATGCGATCGCTCTAGTGATGAAATTCAACAATGTATCCTTACTTTTGTGGATAAATTAAGTATTGTTGGACATCCACAAACAGAAGTTAATCGTTGTTTAAAAAGACAGAAATTATTAGGTTTTTTAGTTCCGGTTAACCGTACTCCTAATAATAGTCATTGGCAAATTAGCCAGACTTTGTATTTAAGTCCTACCTTTGGACTTTATAGACTTAAAGATAGTGATGGACAATTTTATGGTTGTGCTTTTCATCAAGATGCTTTGTTATTAGAAGCTGTAAAATGGAAAATTAGACGATGTGAAAGAAGTAAATCTTACATTTTTTAAAAACCACAAATAAAAACCACAAATAAAAACCACAAATAAAGTGATTTTACAACTATGCCTACATTATTACAAGCCTTACTGATTGAAACTTTACCAGCAGACACAGATCCGATTTTAACTTTATTTGTTAACACTATTTTGCCGGCAATGGAAAGGGAATTTGCCCTTATTCCTGCTATGGGAGGTTCAGAAATAGTACATTATCATAATTTAGTGAAATTGGGTGATCAACACGCCCAGGAAAATGCTCAACGTTGGGCAAATAAACCTGATCAAAGTTTATTAGTTCATGTTTTAAATGGGTTATTAATTGCGTGGAATTTGAGTCTGCATTTATCACCACGTCAGCAATTAAAAGATGAGGAAAAGAGATTATTATGTTTAGGAATTGCCTTACATGACTATAATAAATATGTGAAAGCACAAGGGGAAGAACAAGCACCACCAAAAGCCCATGAAATTGAGGAAATTATTAATTTATGTAGGGAATTGGGGACAAAATTAAACTTTACAGAATTTTGGACAGAGTGGCCAGATTATTTGTTAGAAATAGCATTTTTAGCACAAAATACCCAGTTTAATGTAGATAGTAGTTCTATTATTTCTCTGTGGGAAAATGAGCAGCGACAATTCACTATTAAGGATAAAAGATTAACTGATATTTTACGGCATTTATTAGCCTTTGGAGATATTGCAGTACATATATCTGATCCTGCGGAAATTATCACAACTACAAAAGGTGATAGATTACGAGATCACTTATATTGGTTAAATATTTCCAAGAAATTAGTTTACCATCGTTTACGAGATTGTCGGGGATTAATTACCAATCAAATTCATAATGCAGTAGTTAATTTTGCCCATGAATTAGGATGGGAAGAAATGCTCTGTTTTGCTCAAGGTGTGGTTTATTTAGCTCCTAATGATGTCACAAAACCACAATTTACAGATGTACAAACTGCTGTTTGGGATAATTTAATTAATGGTAATGAAGAAAGAAATCAAAAAGGACTAGCAGAGTATTTTCAAAGTGGTGATGTGGGTTATGTTCGTGATGGTAAAGGTTTAAAAATTGCTCCCCAAACCTCAGAATTATTCACACCTAAAGATTTAATTTGCCAACTTCCTGAAGTTGTACAGGTGAAAGTTGCTAATACTAAATCACCTGCAACACCAAAAAGGTTAGAAAAGTTAGATTTAAACCCAACAGAAATACAGTTTTTAAATACTGGTGCTGATATTCGCGCTGATAGGTTAGCGGAGTTTATCATATTAGCTCAAAAAGAATTTTTTGCTAATTCTTCAGATTATATCAATTGGATACTTAATACTTTAGAATTAGCTGCGGAAATATCCCCAGAAGCTACACAAAAACAGTCAGGAGGAGTTAATTATGGTTGGTATCAAGTGGCGGCTCATTATATTGCTAAAAATCCCACTTTAGACGAAAATCAAGTTAGGAAATATTTGCAAGATTTAGCGAATAAATTAGCAAATTGGGCTGAAGAAAATAAATTGTTGGCAGAAAATAGCAGTCCTACCTATCAAGCATTTATTGATTATTTGTCTGAATATTTGGAAATATTTACCACTGGAGATAAAAATAGTGATTTTACTCAAGAATTAACAGCTTATACCCAAGCTAAAATCACTAATAAACCTCTGTGTTCTTTCAGTAGTGGAGAAGCATTAGCTGAGGAACAGTTAGATACTGTAGTTTTGTTTAAACCTCAACAATATAGTAATAAAAACGCCTTGGGAGGAGGGAGAATTAAACGAGGAATATCAAAAATTTGGTCTTTAGAAATGTTATTGCGTCAAGCATTTTTAGGCGCACCCGCAGGAAAGTTAGAGGAACAACAACCAGTATTTCTTTATATTTTTCCAGCTTATGTTTATTCTCCCCAAGTAGCTAAAGCTGTGAGGTTATTAGTGAAGGAATTTAAAAGAGTTAATTTGTGGGAGGTGCGTAAACATTGGTTAGATGCAGAAATGCAATATCAAGGATTACAAAATTTACCTTGGAGAGAACATGATGATGTAGAAGAGGGAAGATTTGCCAAATCTAAAAATTATTCAGTTACAGACTTACCTTTTATGGCGATGACTTATACCACAACTAGAGGTAAAACAGTTACAGATGCGTGGGTAGAACCGATTTTTTTAGCATTATCTTTACCGCTTTTGTTAGGTGTAAAAGTTGTGGCTACTGCTAGTCCCGATCCGCTTTATGCAAGTGATCAAGAGTTTTTACAATCAGCAGTTGTAGATGGTGCGGCGGGTTTTTGGCAGTTACTCAATACATCATCAAATGTCAGAATCCAGGAGTTATCACCTGCTTTAAATAGGCTATTAATTACCTACAGTTTACATTTAGATAATAGGAGTAAAAAACCCGATGCTAGATGGCAAGCATTAACCGGAACTGTGAGAGATTTAGTCACAGATGTTTTAAATATCTTTGCTATTTCTGATCAAGGATTTCGTAATAGTAAAAAAGAACCAGGAAACAATGATGTTAAAAGAATTTGGAATTATGCCCAAATCTGGGTAAAAGGAGACAAACAAATGCAAGAAAAACTGAAATTAATTGAGCGCATTGTTCAAGAATATCGTCAATTTTATCAAGTGAATGTTGGTGAATCTAGTCACTCAATTCTGTTACCAATTTCTAAAGCTCTAGAGGTAATTTTGACTGTTCCTAATCACCTGGAAACCGATGATATCATCTTACAAGGTGCCGGTCAATTATACGATGCTCTCGAAAGACAGGAAGCATTTAAACGCCCATTGTTGATGAATAAAACTGTGGAGTATTCTGAACGTAAAAATCAAGAATTAATGGCAATTCGTCAGTTTATGACTACCTGTGTTAATGATTTATTTCTGGGACTTTATAAAGGCGATCGCGCACTACTCCAAGAAAACCGCAATCGCATCAAATCCGGTGCTGAATTTGCCTATCGTTGGTTATCTTTGCCATCAAAAAACACTGAACAAAACACTTAAAAATCTGAATCATAAGGAATTAAAAACATGAACTTAAAAACCCTGAAACCTGAATTTCATACTGCTTTCCCCCGGTTAGCATCTGGTAAATATGTCCACTTTTTAATGTTACGTCACAGTCAATCTTTTCCCGTGTTTCAAACTGATGGTGTTCTCAATACTGCACGTACTCAAGCAGGGTTAAAAACCTCCGATTCTATCAGTCGGTTAGTAATGTTTAAACGTAAACAAATCACCCCAGAAAGATTAGCAGGAAGGGAGTTATTACGTTCTTTAAATTTAACCAGTGCTGACTCCACAGATAGAGAAAAATTCTGTGAATATAATGGTGAGGGTTCTTGTAAAAAATGTCCTGATTGTATTATTTATGGTTTTGCCATTGGTGATAGTGGTTCAGAGCGTTCTAAGGTTTATTCTGATTCTGCATTTTCACTTAGTTCTTATGAACAATCTCACCGGAGTTTTACCTTTAATGCACCATTTGAAGGTGGAACAATGAGCGAAAAAGGAGTGATGAGAAGTGCAATTAATGAATTAGATCATGTTCTCCCAGAAGTCACATTTCCCACTGTAGAAACTCTGAGAGATCCAACATTTGAAGGCTTTTTATATGTCTTAGGAAATCTCCTCAGAACCCGGCGTTATGGCGCACAGGAATCACGTACAGGCACAATGACTAATCATATTATTGGTATTGTCCTTTGTGATGGGGAAATTTTTAGTAATCTTCACCTCACCCAAGCATTATATGATGCTCTCAAACCAGATATTAATGCCCCAATTGCAGATATCATTACCACAGCAACAGAGGTGACTACTAATTTATTGAATCAAGAACCAGTGCGTAAAAATCAGGTAATTATGGGTTCTCAATTAACGGATTTATTGACTGAGATTTCCGCTATTTATCAAGATGAAACTCAGTTACAAAGTACCATAACAACACTATATCAGCAAACAAAAACCTATGCTGAAACCTATGGTGCTGCTGCTAAAAAGAGTAAAAAATAGTCCACTGTAAAAACATCACTGGGGGTCTTTCCTCCAGTATTATCTATCTTCAAATTTAGGAATGATATGATTATTTACCAATGTGATTTAACCCTACATGATAATGTATTCTTTGCCAGTCGTGAAATGGGTATTCTCTATGAAACTGAGAAATATCTACATAATTGGGCTTTGAGTTTTGCGTTTTTTGAAACTGCTTATATTCCCAGACCTTATAGACTTCAAGGTGAAGCAGCCCAAAAACCTACTTATTTAGAAGTTAATCAAGAACAAAGTCTTTTACATCTAAATAAAGCAGGAATTTATGTTTTTCCAGCTTTACCTATTACTTGGTCATATCAAGTCAATACCTTCAAGGCTGCCCAAGTTCCTTATTATGGAAAATCAGCACAATTCGGTGGTGAAGGTGCAAGAAAAAATTACCCTGTTAACTATGGTCGTGCTAAAGAATTAGCTATAGGTAGTCATTTCCAAACCTATATCTTGGCTAATAAAAATATCATCATTCCCCATTGGATTCGATTAGGTAAATGGTCAGCAAAAATTAAGGTTGATACCACAATAATAACAGATGTTAAACAAAAATCTGGAGAATATATAACCAGACATCCTTTAAATCCCCTAGACCTATCTACAACAACTAGATTATTACTTTACAATCGTATTGTTATGCCTCCTTCGAGTTTAGTTAGTCAAGCTCAATTATCAGGAGAATATTATGAATTATCTGATCAAACTTGTTTGCCTTTAGGAGTTGCTTATGGGGCTAATATCAAATGAATTTACACAGTTTAGTTATTGAATTAGGTGCTGCTAGTGAAAAGCCTATTCCAGCTACATTAAATAGGGCGATTCATTCTCAATTTATGGCATGGTTAAGTTTAGGAAATCCACACATAGCTAAATCAGTTCATGATAGTCAGGAATCTCCTTTTAGTTTATCAGGATTAATTGGTTATCGTCGTCTACATGGTACAAGATTAGGTGATAATTTTATCATTCGTATTTCTCTGTTAGATGATAATTTAATTTATCCACTTCTACAGGGTATAGAACTCTCTCAAAATCAGTCTCTTTATCTTGGTAATTTTCCTTTTGTAATTCGTGGTATTTCTACTTTTCCTGGTTCTCATTCTTTAGTGAATGTTTCTGATTATTGTATTTTAGCAAATACCAATGATTTCAATTCTGAAATTGTGCTAAATTTTGTATCACCCACGAGTTTCAAACAACATCAAAATATCCAACCTTTCCCTTTACCGGAGTTAGTATTTAATAGTTTGTTACGTCGTTGGAATCATTTTGCACCTTCAGATTTACACTTTCCTGAAATTAAATGGCAAGGTTTGGTTTCTGCTTTTAACCTCAAAACCCATGCTTTAAAAATGGAAGCAGGAGCAGAAATTGGTTCTGTAGGCTGGGTGAAATATCGTTTTTTAGATTCTGAACAAGCGAGAATTGCTACTATTTTATCTCACTTTGCTGTCTTTTCTGGTGTGGGGAGAAAAACAACTATGGGAATGGGACAAATCAATTCAAAAGTCAAAAGTCAAAAGTCAAAATTAAACTAATTACCAATTACCTAATAAAATGAATGAAGATTATTTACCCCTAGCTTATCTCAATGCTTGGGAATATTGCCCCCGGCGTTTTTACTTGGAATATGTGTTAGGTGAAATGGAAGACAACGAACACATTATTTTAGGTCGTCATATCCACCGCAATATTAATGAAGATGGTACTTTTCAAGATGGTGAAACTTTAATTCATCAACAACAATGGGTATGGTCTGAACGTCTCAAGGTTTCCGGTGTTATTGATGCGGTGGAAGAATGTGATGGTCAACTTGTGCCGGTGGAATACAAAAAAGGTAAGATGGCACAACATCTAAATGACCATTTTCAATTATGTGCTGCGGCTTTATGTTTGGAAGAACGGACTGGTAGAAATATTACCTATGGTGAAATATTTTATCATGCCAATCGTCGTAGACAAACTGTGGTTTTTACTCCCCAATTACGACAAATGACTGAACAGGCTATAGCATTAGCTCAAGTTGCCAGTCAAAACCAAATGCCAGCACCTATTGATCATACCAAAAAATGTCAATCCTGTAGTTTACAACGGATTTGTTTACCTTTTGAAGTCAAACAATTAAAATCTCAGGAGTTCTAAAATTATGACTACTCTGTATGTAATTCAACCTGATGCTATTCTTAGCAAAGATTATGAGGCTTTTGTAGTAACTTTAAAACAAGAAGATGGTACTTGGAAAAAACATAAAATCGCTGCTCAAACTGTGAATGAAATTGTCTTAATGGGTAATCCCCAAGTGACTGGTGATGCCTTTACCTATGCTTTAGAATTAGGAATGCCCATACATTATCTTTCCTGTTTTGGTAAATACTTGGGTTCAGCTTTACCTAAATCTTCTCGTAATGGTCAACTGCGATTAGCACAATATCAAGTTTATTCCGATCCTGTGAAAAGATTGGAATTAGTGAAAACCATTGTCACTGCAAAAATTCATAATCAATATCATGTATTGTACCGACATAATGAAAAGGATAATCCCCTCAAAGAACGCAAAAGTTTAGTTAAAAATCAACAAACTTTAGACCAAGTTCGGGGTGTGGAAGGTTTAGCAGCTAGGGAATATTTCGCTTGTTGGCAGAATATGGTAGGCAAACAATGGACATTTAATGGTAGAAATCGTCGTCCACCAACTGACCCGGTAAATTCATTATTGAGTTTTGCTTATGCTTTATTACAAAGTCAAGTAATGGCAGCAGTAAATGTGGCAGGTTTAGATCCTTATATCGGTTATTTACACGAAGTCCATCATGGACAACCAGCGATGGTGTTCGATTTAATGGAGGAATTTAGAGCATTGATAGCTGATAATTTGGTGTTGTCTATTTTAAACAAGCAAGAAATTAAACCTAATGATTTTAATGAAAGTTTAGGTGCTTATCGTTTAAAGGATAATGCTAAAAAAACATTCCTGCAAGCCTTTGATAAAAAGATGAATGATGAATTTAAACATCCGGTGTTTGATTATCGTTGTACCTACAGACGAGGAATAGAATTACAAGCACGGTTATTGAGTCGTCATTTACAAGAAGGTGTACCCTACAAACCATTATCATTAAGATGACAACACATTTTTATCTCATAATTTACGACTTACCAGATAGCAAAGCTGCTAACAAACGCAGGACAAGATTACATAAAATGTTGGGTGGTTACGGAAAATGGACTCAATATAGTGTGTTTGAATGTTTTTTGACTGCGGTGCAGTTTGCGACACTGCAAACCAAGATAGAACGATTGATTAAATCTGAAGAGGATTCGATTAGAATTTATGTACTAGATGCTGGGAGTGTGAAAAAAACTATCACTTATGGTTCGGAAACCCCTAGACAAGAGCAAGCGATAATCATATAATTGATATATCAGCTTGAATTTTTGGCAAACCTAGAGCGGGGTCAAAAACCCTGGGGGGTCCGCCAAATCGCCAGAACCTTGATAATTGAATAGTTCCAGCGTTTCATCAGTTTCAGTTGGCGGTTAACCCGAAGCCTGAAATGAGGTTTTTTCAGAGGTCCGCCAAATTCCCCCCTACAGTCTGCTCCCAGACTATGTTTCAGAGGGCGGGGTTTCTAATTACCTAATCCCCGCAAGGGGACTGAAACCTGCTATCTCTTTTTCTGTCATTATGAGATCCTCTGTTTCTAATTACCTAATCCCCGCAAGGGGACTGAAACACGACTAAATTAATGGATGAATCGGGAAGCGATCGCATGTTTCTAATTACCTAATCCCCGCAAGGGGACTGAAACATGTTAGTAGCTGCTTTAGGACAGCACTATACCCAGTTAGTTTCTAATTACCTAATCCCCGCAAGGGGACTGAAACTTTATATTGGCTACAAAAATTACTTGGGAGAATCTATGTTTCTAATTACCTAATCCCCGCAAGGGGACTGAAACTATTAGATACAGGTGGTACTCCATTCGCCACAGAAGCGTTTCTAATTACCTAATCCCCGCAAGGGGACTGAAACACTCCCTCTACTTCCATTTTTTTTGACTTGCTCATGTTTCTAATTACCTAATCCCCGCAAGGGGACTGAAACATAATGTTGAACTTAGGAAAAAAGCTTATATCACCTAGCTTGGTTTCTAATTACCTAATCCCCGCAAGGGGACTGAAACCACACTCACCATCTGCACTACGACACCAGATTTATCGTTTCTAATTACCTAATCCCCGCAAGGGGACTGAAACACCATTTTATTTGTCTCCTGAAAATTTGTTTCCTGAAAGTTTCTAATTACCTAATCCCCGCAAGGGGACTGAAACTTACCCATCGTTGCAACTGCCTTGATCTATAAATCCAAAGTTTCTAATTACCTAATCCCCGCAAGGGGACTGAAACTTGATTCTTGATTGGGATATCTACATTTTCAGAATGTTTCTAATTACCTAATCCCCGCAAGGGGACTGAAACTTGACTGAGTTGATCGCGGCTTCGCAGGAAACCATAGGTTTCTAATTACCTAATCCCCGCAAGGGGACTGAAACGAATTAACGTAGGGTCAGCTTATCTAATTTGTTACGAGTTTCTAATTACCTAATCCCCGCAAGGGGACTGAAACGACACCAAAAAAGAAACTTTACCTAGCTTTTTAATGTTTCTAATTACCTAATCCCCGCAAGGGGACTGAAACAACAATATAGTCATTAATTTGGAAAAAAAATGAAGAGTTTCTAATTACCTAATCCCCGCAAGGGGACTGAAACAAACGGATCGCACTTCCCCCTATTGGGGAATACTACTCGGTTTCTAATTACCTAATCCCCGCAAGGGGACTGAAACCTGCGTCAGACATGGCATTAGATAAAAAGATTAGGTTTCTAATTACCTAATCCCCGCAAGGGGACTGAAACTTTTGTTATTCTGGAAATGCGCTAAGAAATGGATTAGTTTCTAATTACCTAATCCCCGCAAGGGGACTGAAACTTTTTATTATTTGCTTAAATAGTTAGTTTGTATATGTTTCTAATTACCTAATCCCCGCAAGGGGACTGAAACCATATCCTACTAATTAGTAGGGTTTTGTGAATAGTTTCTAATTACCTAATCCCCGCAAGGGGACTGAAACACAAATTATGTTCACAGTTACGCCCTGTTGAGTTAACAAGTTTCTAATTACCTAATCCCCGCAAGGGGACTGAAACTATCAGGGAGATATCCCGGAAGAAGATGAGGATGAGTTTCTAATTACCTAATCCCCGCAAGGGGACTGAAACTTAATTTGGTAGGAACTATGAAAAAATTACGATCTCGTTTCTAATTACCTAATCCCCGCAAGGGGACTGAAACTCAAATTTTAGGACATACATTTTAAATCAATCCTAGTTTCTAATTACCTAATCCCCGCAAGGGGACTGAAACACAATAAAGGAAGATTGACAATCGATATCCATACCATAAAGTTTCTAATTACCTAATCCCCGCAAGGGGACTGAAACATAAAAATACCGCTGGCTGGCTGGTCAGAGATAAGTTTCTAATTACCTAATCCCCGCAAGGGGACTGAAACCCTCGGAAGTATGTACCTTAAAGTGGAGCGACTTGTTTCTAATTACCTAATCCCCGCAAGGGGACTGAAACCCTTGATTAAAATGATCGCACTAGGCGAACTCACTGTTTCTAATTACCTAATCCCCGCAAGGGGACTGAAACAAAAAGAGCGTGACCTTAAACTTGCAGAACGGTTTAAGCGAGTTTCTAATTACCTAATCCCCGCAAGGGGACTGAAACCATCTATTTTCCTTGTTTATGTTCCAGGTTTATGTTAGGTTTCTAATTACCTAATCCCCGCAAGGGGACTGAAACAAGATTGAAGTATCGGGGGTTAAGTTTTCTTAGATTGTTTCTAATTACCTAATCCCCGCAAGGGGACTGAAACTTTTAGTCTACCAACTTCTTGAAAAGAATAACCTACTTAGTGTTTCTAATTACCTAATCCCCGCAAGGGGACTGAAACCCCCATTTATTAACTATTAATATATATGACCATCTATAGTTTCTAATTACCTAATCCCCGCAAGGGGACTGAAACATAAATGATTTACCTTACCTTAATAGCTATGATTACGTTTCTAATTACCTAATCCCCGCAAGGGGACTGAAACTACTCTCCGTAAGGCTCAAAGTAGCCTACATGATCTGTTTCTAATTACCTAATCCCCGCAAGGGGACTGAAACTAGAAAGCATCAAGGTCAATGCTTGGAATGTTGCCGTTTCTAATTACCTAATCCCCGCAAGGGGACTGAAACTAGTTAGCAGGAACTTTCACAAATTCCCTATCAGTGCCGTTTCTAATTACCTAATCCCCGCAAGGGGACTGAAACCAAACATACTATTAAATTAACGCCGTTAGGGTGTGTTTCTAATTACCTAATCCCCGCAAGGGGACTGAAACGATTCTTCCATCATGATTTTTTGCTCCTCAATTTTGTTTCTAATTACCTAATCCCCGCAAGGGGACTGAAACAATTGACTCCGGCTTTCTCGAAGTCAATCATTTTTGTTTCTAATTACCTAATCCCCGCAAGGGGACTGAAACTAAAATAAAACGCGATTTTAGACCATCGAACAATAGGTTTCTAATTACCTAATCCCCGCAAGGGGACTGAAACTCACCCACTTTATACCCCAGTTATACCCCAGTTTAGTTTCTAATTACCTAATCCCCGCAAGGGGACTGAAACTTGGATGGATAGAATCAAATCCAAACCCACGACATTGTTTCTAATTACCTAATCCCCGCAAGGGGACTGAAACAAGACCCTACGAAGTTTGGCTAGTTTTTCTTCATCGTTTCTAATTACCTAATCCCCGCAAGGGGACTGAAACCCTTTAATAGATTTAATCATGGTTTTTGTAACTTTACCTAGTTTCTAATTACCTAATCCCCGCAAGGGGACTGAAACTTCCCAACAAAAATCACCAATTCTATAATCGTCGTAGTGTTTCTAATTACCTAATCCCCGCAAGGGGACTGAAACATCATTTTTAATCTCCTTGTGTTTGTTTTCCGTCTTGTTTCCAAGACTAGGGCAAACTAGTTTAGAATGGATAGAACCAACATCCAATATATCAACAGAAATTACAACTAATTTATTACCAGAACATATAAAACACAGGAGGCGATCGCACGGAAAAAATAGCTACAACTTGGGCAACAATATTAGCAAGAAGGGAAATGGGAGAATCATTACAAATCATAGCTCAAGATTTAGAAATACCATACACCACAGTTAAAACTTATGTTAAATTAGCACCACGGGCGCTGAAAGATAACCAGAGCAATATTTAACATGATTATGTATTTGGTGAAATTAGTGATCGCTTTTTCCAATATGTGAATTATATTAAATTAGCGATCGCCAAAAAAGATTAAATATTAAATATTAAATATTAAATATTAAATATTAAATTTAATCTTGTTTATTTTGAGGAGTAAATTAATAGTGAAAGCAAAAATCAGAGATACAGAAATCTATTTTGATATTGACGGTTGTGGGTTAGCAGTTGAAGAACAGGGAATACGTGAAAAACCAGTTGCTTTCATCATTCATGGTGGACCTGGAGTAGACCACACCAGTTATAAACCTTGTTTTTCTCCCCTCAGTCATCACCTACAAATGGTCTATTTTGATCATCGGGGTCAGGGAAGGTCAGCACGTGGATCAAAAGAAACCTATACCCTAGAAAATAATGTTGAGGATATGGAAGCTTTACGCCAATATTTGGGGTTAGAAAAAATCATTTTAATTGGTTCTTCCTATGGGGGTATGGTTGCCCTTTCCTATGCTATCAAATATCCGCAAAATGTTTCTCATTTAATAGTAATTGCCACAACCGCCAGTTCCCGTTTTTTACAACGCGCTCAAGAAATTTTAGCACAAAGAGGAAACCCAGAACAAAAAGCGATCGCCTCCAAACTTTGGGCAGGTAATTTTGAAAACGAAGAACAGCTACGGGAATTTTTTAAAATCATGAATCCAATGTATTGCCAAACCAATAACCGCAAAACAAATTCTCCAGACTCAGACCAAACTATCCTCTCAGTTGATGCCATTAACATTGCCTTTAGTGGCTTTTTAAGAAACTATAATATCCTCAACGAATTACATAAAATTACCTCACCAACACTGATAATTGCCGGACGACATGACTGGATCTGTCCCCCAGAATTTTCAGAAGAAATTGCCGAAGCTATTCCTAACGCCCATTTAAAAATATTTGAAAATAGCGGTCATTTAATTCGTGTTGATGAACCGCAATTACTCTTAGATGAAATTATTAATTTTCTCACTAAGCTGTTACACAGCTAAATTGTATAATCCTAATATTCTGAACTCTTGTAGAACAGGCAAGATGCCTGTTCCACTTATACAAATTAAATGCAAGGTTTTTAAGTTCTCACAGCCTAAAGGCTTGCACTTTTTCAATTTCAAATTCACTGAAATCCTTTACCTGTAAGGTTTTCGTATTTATTCAGCAACCCCCAATCACCAATCACCAATCACCAATTACCAATCACCAATCACCTTTTTATCATTTTGATAAAAGCCGCACCTGTAACTAATCCGGCAAACTGTCCCCAATAACCAGGATTAGTAAAACCACCATCAATATTTAAACTACCAATTCCATAAAATGACTGTTGAATAAACCACCAAAATAAATACCAAAAAGCAGGAATTTCCACAGGAATAAAGATAATAATTAAAGGTAAAATCGAATCTATTTTCACCTTCGGAAACTTGATAATATAAGCCCCTAAAATAGCAGCGATCGCCCCATTTGCACCAATCACAGGTACACTTAACTTAGGATTCATAAAAATTTGCATCATCCCCCCAAACACACCAGCAGCTAAATACAGCAATAAATATCTTTGTTGTCCTAAATTTCTTTCTACCGTCTTACCAAAAACCCACAGAAATAAAATATTACCCAAAATTTGACTAAAACTACCATGCACAAACAACGAAAGTGGTAAGGCAATTAACCGCCAAATTACAACTATCCAAGCCGCCGAATTATAAAAAATAGCATTAGTTAAAGCAGTGTTAGTTTGTTCAGGAATAATCCCCCAATTGCTGACAAAGTTACCTAATTTCCCACTTACATCTAATTGTAATTCCCAACAAAATATCCCCAAATTAATGCCAATCAACCAATAAGTAATAATTGGTTTCTTCCAACTATAAAAGTTATCACTAATAGGAATCATGATCAATGGTAATGGGTAATTGGTAATAGGTAATTGGTAATTGGTAATTGGTAATAGGTAATTGGTAATAGGTAATTGGTAATTGGTAATTGGTAAAAATAAAATTGATTACCCAGTCCCCAGTCCCCAGTCCCCAGTCCCCAGTCCCCAGTCCCCAGTCCCCAGTCCCCAGTCCCCAGTCCCCAGTCCCCAGTCCCCAGTCACCAGTCACCAGTCCCCAGTCCCCAGTCACCAGTCACCAGTCACCAGTCCCCAGTCCCCAGTCACCAGTCACCAGTCCCCAGTCACCAGTCACCAGTCACCAGTCACCAGTCACCAGTCACCAGTCACCAGTCCCCAGTCACCAATCACCAGTTACCTGTGGCAATATTGTAATGAAGTAATATTACACTCAACTTAGCAACCGAGATGATAGGAAACACACTTGTAGGAAGATACCAGATTATCCGCCATCTGGGAGGAGGGGGATTTGGAGAAACTTATGTTGCTTCTGATACTCACTTACCTGGTTCTCCTCAGTGTGTTGTCAAAAAACTCAAGCCTCAGTCTAGTAACGCTGCAACTTTAGAAATAGCCAGACGTTTATTTGATACCGAAGCGCAGGTTTTGTACAAGTTAGGTACTCATGATCACATTCCCCAACTTTTAGCATACTTTGAGGAAAATGCCGAATTTTACCTTGTTCAAGAATTTATTCCTAGTCATGATCTCTCCCAAGAGTTATTACCAGGAAAAACCCTCACTCAAGATCAGGTAATTTCTCTATTACAAGAAATTTTGGAAATTTTAGACTTTGTACATCAACAAAAGGTAATTCACCGTGATGTTAATCCCCGCAATATCCTCAGACGTGATCAAGATAGTAAACTAATTTTAATTGATTTTGGGGCAGTTAAAGAAATTACCACCCAAGTCATTATACCTTCTGGTCAAACTCCCGCTACTGTTGCTATTGGCACACCTGGTTATATGCCTGGAGAACAAGCCCAAGGTACACCAAAATTAAGCAGTGATATCTATGCTTTGGGAATTATTGCTATTCAAGCAATGACTGGTTTATTACCTCAGCAATTAGAAAGAGATGCAGATACTAATGAAATTATTTGGCGGAATCATACCACTGTCACGCCAGAATTTGCAGAATTTATAGATAAAATGATTTGTTATGATTTTCGTCAACGTTATGCTTCAGCAACGGTAGCATTACAAGCACTGCAAGAATTAGTTAAACCTCTCTCTGGAACAATAGTTTTTAGTCCTCCTGCGCCAGTTAATCATATCAAACCTCAACCATCTAAAAAATTTCTATTGTTCAAATTAGTATCAGGAATATTTTTATTAAGTTTAGGGGGAATTGCATCAATATATATCTTTAATAAAATCAATACTCATAACGCAGTTGATTTATATAACCAAGGGAATACACTTTTACAACTCCAAAGATATGAAGATGCACTGGCAAATTATGAAAAAGCAGTAAATATCAAACCTGATTATTTTCCAGGATGGTATGGTCAAGGTAAAGCATTATTTGAATTGAAAAAATATCAACAAGCAATCAAAGCTTATGACAAAGCAATTCAAATTCAACCTGATTATTTAGAAGCTTGGATTGGTAGAGGTTTTGCCTTATCAAGTTTACAGCGATATACAGAAGCAATTTCTGCTTTTGATAAAGCCTTACATGAAAAAGATGATTATCCAGCAGTGTGGAATGCTAAAGGTGATGCTTTCAGAAATTTAAAACAATATGATAATGCTATTAAGTCTTATGATCAAGCAATTGAATTGCAATCCGATAATTATGAATCTTGGTATAAAAAAGGTTTATCTTTACAAAATATCAAACAATATAATGATGCAATTACAGCTTATACACAAGCAGTAGAACTAAAACCAGACTATACAGCAGCTTTATATAATTTGGGTAATTCCCTAGTAAATTTAAACCGCTATGAAGATGCTTTAAAAGCCTATAGTCAAGTCGTGCAATATCAACCCAGTCATTACCGATCTTGGTTTTCTAGAGGTAATATTTTAGTGACATTAAGAAGATATGCTGAAGCAATTGACTCATTTAAGGAAGTGATTAAATATCATCCTAGTAATTATCAAGCTTGGTATACTTTGGGATGGTCACTACATCAAAGTCAACGTTATACAGAAGCGATCGATGCTTATCAAAAAGCAATTTCTTTGAAAGCAAATGATTATCAAGCATGGTATAATTTAGGAAATTCACAATATAAGTTACAGAGATATGAAGATGCTTTTGCATCCTATAATAAAGCAGTTAATTACAAAAAAAACCACTATGAAAGTTGGTACAGCATGGGCAATGCGTTATTCAATTTACAACGATATCAAGAAGCGATAAAATCCTATGATCAAGCTATTAAATATAAGCCCGATTACCAACAAGCAATAGAAGCCCGCAAACAGGCAGAAAATCAAATCCAACCCGACAAATCTCTCCCAATTGTTGTACCTATTTTGCCAATGTCTAATTAATGAAAACCCCTCGACACCTGAAAATTAAATAAGTAGAAAGGCACAAAAAAACCGCAGTATGTAACGAAAAGTAAAGTTACCTAAAAGTCTCTTCCCTCCTGCTTTCTGCCTCCTGCCTTCTGGCTTGCCATAACGACCATTTTTAACGCCTACCTACTTAGGGGATGCTGAATAGTTGCTTTTCCTTATACTCCTGGATTTTGATTTGAGCTTGAGCATAAGCATCAGTATCTTCAGGAATTTTTTCCAGGAATTTGATTGCACCAGCAAAGTCTTTCCTTAAAGCTTTATGATAAGCTGAATGTAAAAAATATTCGGCTCTAATTTGCCTTTTCTGATTGTATTCAGCTAATTTTTGTTGCACTATAGCACCAGCAGAACTTTCTGGAGGAATTTGGCGCAGATATTCTAAAGCAGCCGAAAAATCTTTCTTTTCTGCGCTGGCGTAAGCTTTATTTAATAAAGTTTGTGTTTTTGCTTCTAGGTTAGTTTCTGTTTTTTCAATTAGTTGTTCTCGTTTAGAACGCCAATAGGAAGTGTAGGGAATTTGCGTAACAGCGTGCATGGCATCTAACAAATTACCTTCATCTAATGCTTGTTCAGCTACTAAATAATTTTTAGTATCATTGTGCCATTGCTTTTGCCATTCTGCAATTGTCTCTTGAGCTTCTGGATAGACGTTGCTATAGGAGGGAATTGTTTTAGCTAAACTAATTGCTTTTTCTAAATTACCGGTTTGATATTCTGTGATTGCTTCAGATAAAGTTGCTGTTTCTGAATTAGCTTGATAACTATTAGCTAAAGCATAAACTCCCAAACCAACTACCAAAGAATTAATGGTGATTCCCCATTTCATTCCTGCTAATAATGGATCTAATTTTTTATTTTTATCTGCAACAGCTTTTTTGGTAGTAATGGGAAACTTTGAAGTCGCAATTGCAGATGCCCGATGCTTCCATGTTATGTGTTTAAATACCCATAGTGCTTCGCTGGCAGATTGAAATCTTTCCTGATAATTATAGCGAATCATTTGGCTGATAAAAACAGCCAGATATTCGTCAATGATCGTATCTTCACAAGTCCAAGGAATTTCATTATTAGCAGGGTCAATTTTTAATTGCAGTGGTGTTAATCCTGTTAAACCTTGGAGTACAATCATTCCCAAAGCATAAATGTCACTATTGGGTTGTGTTTGTCCTAAAAATTGTTCTGGTGGAATGTAACCCAATGAAGTCACGGGAATCTGGGAAATAGGTAATTCGGCATCAGTGCTAAAATCAATGGGTTGAATTGAACCAAAATCTATTAGCACTAATTTATCATCACTAGAACGTCTGATTAAATTTTCTGGTTTGATATCACAGTGAATAAAACCTTGAGAATGGACAAATTCGAGGATATTTAATCCATCTTCGAGAAATGTCATCGCTTGAGTGGTACTCCACTTCTGTCCCTTGTTTTTATTTATCTTTAATTCTGCGGATAAGGGTTGTCCGTAAATATATTCCTGTACTAAATAAAACTGTTCATTTTCTTCAAAGCAGGTGATCAGTTTAGGAATTTGGTCATGTTCTCCTAAATCCTTCAGGGTTTCGGTTTCGGTCAGAAAACTTAGTCTGAGGTAGTCAAAGTAGGAATTAGATTGATAGTGGTTGACTTTTAGCTGTTTAACAACGTATCTGGGTCTTTCTGGGTAATCAACATCTTTGGTATCTTCGGCAATATAAGTTTGCCCAAATACACCTGCACTAAGGCTTTGAATAATTTGGTAGCGACCTTGCAATAATTTTCTGGCGATTTGTTCAGTCATAAGTTCCTTACTGAGAAATCTATTAGATCAGTTGTTACTCACCTTTTCTCAAATTTCTTCCTCTCTCCGGAATAGGGAGAAATGATTTTTTGTAGCTTTAAATAAGGGGGACTTTAAATAAAGACTGCTCTTAAATCTCTATAAATGCCGGTATATAGCCAAAAATAACCCAATATCAACTTTTTACTGGGTTTTTCTATCTCACGATTAATCAAAATATTCGTCACATAAAATACATACAAATCCCGATGTTTTATTAACACCTGAAATAAGTCATATTACTTACATATATGTCTATTTATTTACTTTTTTGACATTTTTCAGCAGTCTGATGGGTTTTAGGTCTTAGGATCAGGATGGGAGGAATTGAAATCGGTTTGGTGCAGAAATCAAAAAGTGGTAATTTACTTGAGCGATCGCTATTGATATGTAGGGTTTGCTGAATAAACCTAAAACCTTGATATATCAAAGGTTAGAGGCTGATAAACACAGAAATTAGTGCAAGGGTTTTGAAGGGTATACCGGAATGTGCATTTTTTGGGATTTCAAGAGATGGCAAAGAAATTTTCAAATCTTCTCCTGACTCCTGACTCCTGACTCCTGACTCCTATGCCCTCACGGAAAGACTTTCTCAGCAACCCCTATGTAGACGCAGGACTTTTTCAGCATCCCCTAATTAGATACATCACCATTTCCATCAATTTTGCAATTTTGCAATTGAGTCTTGATTTATGAGTCTTGATTTATGAGTCTTGATTTCTTAGCTATTAGTTGCCGGTTATTTTCTCCCCTACTTCTCCATCTTGCCATCTGCCTCAGGTTCTAGCTTTTATTCACCGTCTGTCAAAGGTTTTACGACTTTAGCGATCGCCTCTTGGATAAATACTTTTATAAACTCGTCTCGGCGATTCATCTGAAATTGCTGCTGTACTACTTCCGTCATTCCCCCATCACCCCAATCTTGATCATGGCGAAAATACTCAATAAAGCTTTTGCCGGCAATGCGCGTTAAATAAGCTGCTGTTACTCCTTGAATAGCGCGACCAATGATAAAAGTAGCAACATGAAGTTGCAAAGCCGTTGATAGTAATTCAATAGCTCCTTTAACAATACCTAAACCAGCAATGGTTTTTCCTAAAGATAAGGCTAATTCTCGCCCCCGTTCCATATTCAAATCACAACCGTAAACCCTGCCAATTTCTACCACCATTTGGGCGTTAACTGCGGCGGTAGCTAGTAAGTCTACCACTGGTAAAGGAGTTACAGAAACCACACCAGCGCCGATCCATTGATAGCGGTCTACAATTTTATCAGCTTGACGGCGACGTTGAGAATCAATTAATTTTCGGGCTTCTTCTCCTAAGCGGAGAGATTGTAAAAGAATATTATCTGCAACTAAATCTTCACCTTCAGCCCGTAGTACAGAAGCCATACGTCGCAATAAGGAGACTATATCTGGTTCTGGTTGGAAAATTTCCCCGGTTTCTAATTGTGCGGGTTGGGGGTTAGCAGCGATCGCCACCACATCATTACTAGCAATATAATCTTTTACCCGTTGACGCAACTTAGTTAAGATAGCTTCTTGATCCTCATCTGTATATAAATCAGTTTTATTGAGAACCAAGAGCGATCGCTTACCAATTTCTGCTAAACCCTTCAACGGCTCATATTCAGAACGCCGTAAATCATTATCTACCACAAATAATAATAAATCTGCTTCCGTCGCCAAAGCCCTGGCCAGTTGTTCTCGTTCTGTGCCGGCAACTCCCGCTTCTAAAATTCCTGGCGTATCGGTAATTAAAATTTTTCGTTCTAATCCCTTTAAGCGTAAACAATAGGTTTCACCAACCTGAGTTGTACCCATTGGCGCATTTACCTGCCCGACTATCCGCCCCATAATCGCATTTACTAAGGAAGTTTTGCCAGCACTCCCTGTTCCAAACACCACTACTTGAATTTCCCCCCGTGCTAAATTCGCTTCTATTTCCTTAGTGCGACTCAGTAAAGCTTGACGGGTAACTTCATCTTGAATTTGTGCCACCTGTTGACGTACAGCTTGCAGAGTGCTAGAAGCCGCATCAGACTTAGCCGCAGGAATTTGGCTAGGGGTAACGCGTCTGCGATTACGTCGTGATTTTTCCTCACCAGACCGCAAAACCAAAACATAATATATAAAGGCTGCAACCAACCCTGCCAAAAGAACAATCAGCAGCAACAGCAGCAGATTACCTAATAGGGGAGAATAGGATAGTTGCCAATAAAGCCGAGTCAGGGAATCAATCAGCCACAGGGCTAACCCCAAAATGATAATCAAACCAACAATGAGCGTGACTAGGCGAGACAGAGGCATGAATCACAAAAATGAGAGGATATTAAGTAGGCAGATGCTTCTGATCTTAATCGTCGTCATCAACTACGTACAGTACAAAAAGACAAATTTTGCTAAACTCAGATGCAGTGCATATCCAATGTTCCCTTAAATTCAGTCAACAGCGAATAGTGCAGAAGATTGGTAATATAATGTTAAGAATCCGCGTTTAGTTGGTTCGCGGAAGTGGGGAGTTAGAGGATTTGAAAAGCATCTAATTTTTTATTTAGAAAGGGATGAGTATATTTAAATTGTTCGATTAATTCATGCTGCACGGGATATTTCACAGATTTTAGCTGAAGAAGAATAGTTATGATTAAGGTAAAAATATACGATCAAATGGTTGCTTGCGATAACGCCGATAAATATTAAAGTCTTTGTCTAGAGTTGCAATAGCAGAGATATTTAATCTTTCCGAAATAGCAATCAGCGATAAATCGGTAAAATCTCCTGGTAGATCCTGATAACTTGTGTTAAGTTCCTGGATTCTTTCATAGTCCGATGGCAGTAAATGTTCACATAAAAATACTTCCAGTGATAAAGCAGATAAAAATTCGTTCTGCACTTTTGTATTTGGGGCAAGTAACCACATCACTTCTGTAACACAGGCAATTGTTGTGATGAGTTGACTGGTACAGGTACTAAAAAAATTAATAACTTTTTGGTGATACTTGTCTTTACGGTCATAGAAGGCAACAAGAATCCCAGTATCAATTAATATTAGGGGATAATTATTATTCATGAGTTCTTGTTTGATGTCTTGCTTGAATTATGTCAGAAATTGCTTTTTTGCGTACATCTCTATCTGACAAATCTCCTGATCCTTCTAGTAAAAATTTGGGATAACCGCCCATTCTTTCTAATACTGTTTTAGGTGGAGCTTGATAGTTGTTAACAGATGTTTCTAAAGATGAGATAAATTTTAAAACAAGTGAAATTTGTTGATCATCAAGGTTGGCAATCGCTTCTAATAGTTTTTGGTGTGGACTGGTGGAGTACATAGAAATTTATTACTGTTGTGATAATTTACAGTTTAGCAAATAAGAAAAGCGATCGCATCTTTTCACATTTTTCAAATAGCGATACCTTCGGTAAGCTATCTCTACGAGACGCTACGCGAACGCTAACGCACTCCCCACATCCCCAAAAAGCGATCAATCTCTCATTCTCACTGTAGCAGAATAGCAGTTTTAGGTATTGGGTTTGAATAACAAAAGTATAGTCATATATCCATATTTTGTTATCTCAACCCAAGCTATTGCTAAACCCGTACAAATTCAACGGATAAACCCCCTCTAAGTATTAACACAAATAAATAAGTCTAAACTCAACAATTCTTAAATCTTAACGCCTATACACAATTATAAAATGCTTCCCAAAAATTCAAGAAGATTCTTAATATTTGCAACAATAATGAAGATAACAGCTTGGAGTCATTACCCGTGAACCCTCCTACCACCACCCCAACACAAACCCAAAATCGCAAAGCGGATCATATCCGCATCTGTCTTGAGGAAGATGTCCAAGGTCAGCAAGTCACTACTGGACTAGAAAAATATCGTTTTATTCATTGTTGTTTACCGGAATGCGATCGCACCGACATTGATATCAGCACGACTTTTTTGGGAAAACAGCTTCACGCACCAATCTTAATATCTTCCATGACTGGAGGAACAGAACGCGCAGGAATGATTAACCGTCGTTTGGCAGAAGTCGCCCAGCAATATAAACTAGCGATGGGTGTAGGTTCTCAGCGTGTAGCTTTGGAAAAACCCCAAGTTGCTGATACTTTCGCTATTCGTAAATACGCCCCAGATGTGCTTTTATTTGCTAATTTAGGTGCTGTACAACTTAATTATCAATGTGGTGTTGATGAATGTTTGCGAATTATTGATATTTTAGAAGCTGATGCTTTAATTTTACACATTAACCCGCTACAAGAGTTCATTCAACCCAGAGGTGATACTAATTTCCGGGGATTGTTTGACAAAATTGCCGATTTATGCAGTAAATTACCAGTTCCTGTCATTGCCAAAGAAGTCGGTAATGGTATTTCTGGGAAGATGGCTGAAAAACTTATATCCGTAGGAATACAGGCTATTGATGTCGCAGGGGCTGGTGGTACATCTTGGGCTTTGGTAGAAAGCGAAAGAGCCGAAACATCATTACAGCGTAGATTAGGAAAGACTTTTGCCGATTGGGGGATACCGACAGCAGAATGTATTACCAGTATTCGCGCACAGTTACCGGAAATACCTTTAATAGCGTCTGGGGGGTTACGTCATGGGTTAGATGTAGCCAAAGCGATCGCTCTTGGTGCAGATATCGCTGGTTTAGCAATGCCTTTCCTGCAAGCAGCAGATGTATCATCAACTGCACTACAAGAATTGACAGAAGTCTTAATTGCCGAAATCACCACCGTGTTATTTTGTACTGGTAACAGAACTTTGTATCAGTTAAAGCAATCTGACAGTTTGCAGCGTATACAATAAAAAGAGGCAGGAGTCAGGAGGCAGGAGTTATTTTTTTAATTGTTCTGTTCCCTGTTCCCTGTTCCCTATTCCCTTTCCTACCAGATATGATAGGTATTCAAAAGGACATATTATAACCAATGAATAACTTTTTTAAACAAACTTGTGCTAGTTTAATTGGTAGCTTACTAGGACTGATTATTTTCTCTGGTGTTGGTAGTCTAGGCTTATTATTTATCATTATCGCTGCTACTGCTAAAGATACAAGTCCACAAGTTAAAGATAAATCTATGCTGGTGTTTGACTTGTCAATGAAAATCACTGACAGTCAACCTAGTTCCAGTGACTTTCTGCAAAAAACCTTAACAGGTGTAGATGAAGAACAAATCACACTCCGCAAAGTGATTGAAACTGTGGAAAAAGCGCAACGTGATCCGCGTATTGTGGGTATTTATATAGATGCTACCAAGTCAGGTACAGCGAGTAGTTTGGGTTATGCTTCCCTCAAAGAAATTCGTCAAGCGTTAGATAAATTCCGTGCATCTGGGAAAAAGATTATCGCATATAGTACAGATTGGAATGAACGGGAATATTATCTGAGTTCAGTAGCTGATAAGATTGTACTCAATCCTGTAGGCATGATGGAAATCAACGGTTTGAGTTCACAACCGATATTCTTAACAGGAGCATTGGAGAAATACGGGATTGGTGTTCAAGTAGTACGGGTAGGGAAATTTAAAGGAGCAGTAGAACCTTTTCTCCTGGATAAACTGAGTCCAGAAAATAGACAACAAACCCAAAAATTATTAGATGATGTGTGGGGAGAGTGGCGAACTTCTGTAGGTAAAAGTCGGAAAATTCAACCGGAAAAATTACAGGCGATCGCCAATAACCAAGCTATTTTAGAATCTACCGCCGCAAAAGCTAACGGTTTAGTCGATCAAATAGCTTACCAAGATGAAGTATTTGCTGATTTGAAAAAGTTAACTGCTAGTGATGAAGATGATAAAAACTTCCGACAAATTAACATGACTGATTATGCCGAAGTTCCTGGTAAATCAATGGGAGTAGAACGCAACTCAGAAAATAAAATTGCAGTTGTTTATGCAGAAGGAGAAATAGTCGATGGTAAAGGAGAAGATGGACAAATAGGAGGCGATCGCTTTGCCCAAATCTTCAGAAAAATTCGCCAAGATGAAGATGTAAAATCTGTAGTTTTAAGAATTAACAGTCCTGGTGGTAGCGCCACAGCTTCAGAAATCATACAGCGAGAAATAAAATTAACTCGACAAGTTAAACCAGTGATTATTTCCATGGGTGATGTAGCTGCTTCTGGTGGTTATTGGATTGCCAGTGATTCTAATCGCATTTTTGCTGAAAAGAATACTATTACAGGTTCTATTGGTGTCTTTGGAATATTGTTAAACGGTGAAAAATTAGCCAATAATAATGGCATCACCTGGGATACAGTAAAAACAGCCCAATTTGCAGATACTCAAACAGCTGCTCGTCCCAAATCACCCCAAGAATTAGCACTGTATCAACGCAGTGTTAACCGTATTTATAATATGTTTATTAATAAAGTTGCCGAAGGTCGAAAACTACCCCAACAAAAGGTAGCAGAAATCGCCCAAGGTCGAGTTTGGTCAGGTGTAGCAGCAAAACAAATCGGTTTAGTTGATGAAATTGGTGGTTTAAATGTTGCTATTGAATATGCAGCCAAAGCCGCAAAATTAGGTAACGATTGGGAAGTAGAAGAATATCCAAGAGTGACAACTTTAGAAGAACGTTTTTTTGGCAGAACACTACAAGAAGCCCAAGCAAAATTAGGACTTGAAAAAAATCTGATTCAGCCAAATAACTCACTTTTAGCAGAATTTGAGAAATTTACACAAGAAGTTGCCATTTTACAGAAAATGAACGACCCCCAAGGCATTTATGCCCGTTTACCTTTTAATTTGAAAATAGATTAATAAGCCTGGGGACTGGGGACTGGGGACTGGGGACTGGGGACTGGGGACTGGGGACTGGGGACTGGGGACACTTCGACAAGCTCAGTGCATCGCTGGGGACTGGGGACTGGGGACTGGGGACTGGGGACTGGGGACTGGGTAATCAATTTTATGTTTCCCAATCAACTGTCAACTGTCAACTGTCAACTGTCAACTATCAACTGTCAACTATCACCAATCATCAATCACTAAAATATAGTGTAAAGTAGTGGGAACTTTACCTCACTCCTCTACTTTACACATCCATCTATGGATATAAAAACGAAACGCTTGTTACTGCTTGTTGTTTCCTGTAGTTTATCTGGTGTTATTTTAGGCGGAACTGCTAGTTGGGCAGAAAGTAAAATGTGTATGCGTGCTGATACAATTACCAGTGAATGTATTACCCAAAACCCAGTCGAAAAAACAATTCAAGGTATGAGTACGGGATTATTAGCTGGTGCGGGTGCTGCTTTTGGTGCAGCTTGGAATTTACGTCATCAAGACTAAACCCAGATCCCCGACTTCTGGGAGAAGTCGGGGATCTATAGCGATAACTGTTAAAAGGTCAAAAGCGATAATTGCGATCGCCTATCCACATACTCGTTGGTACAGCATTACCTTGAGGATCTACTTTCACCCTGACAATGATCGGTGTTCTACTTCCATTTCGGTTTTGCTGTGCTTGCAACAAATCATTATTAATTTGTTGTCTTTGTTCTTCGGAAAGATAATAATTTTCCAAACCGTAATTAATCAACCCATCTTGATAATTACCCTTTAAAGCTACCTGATTATTAGCTAAATAAATCGGGCGATCGCTACTCACACGCACTGGTTTCCAAGCTGCGGGAACATTACGATTAAAATCACGATTCAAACCACGATTAAAATCACGATTCAAACCACGGTTAAAAGATTGTTGTTCCTGCAAAATCAAATATAATGTACTGCCTTGATTGATTCTGCCATTTCTCAGAGAATTTTCTCTTACCCAATCTTTCCAACCCGGTAATCTTCGCAAATTTTCGGTACGAGAGATATTATAATCAAAGGACAAAGCAGAACCCTGTAACACATTATTAGAATATGCAGGTAAAGTTTGCAAAATCACACTTTTACCTGTCATTTCTGTATACATTGCTTGGGTGGGAACTGCTAAAATTAACCCTACTTGCAGCATTAGAGGTGCTACTAACCGCCAAATTGGTAATGGTTGATTGGCCTTTTGTTCAGTAGCAATTAAGTAATCACGAAAAGTTAACTTTTCGGAAAATTCCTTTTCTGGAGTTAAGGTTTTATTTTGTTCTGGTGAGTTATTTTTCATAATTGGTAATTGGTGATTGGTAATTGGTAATTGGTGATTGGTGATTGGTGATTGGTAATTGGTGATTGGTAATTGGTAATTGGTGATTGGTGATTGGTAATTGGTAATTGGTGATTGGGAAAATACAAATAATTTACCCTTATTCCCTATTCCCTATTCCCTATTCCCTATTCCCTATTACCCATGACTAATAGGATTTATAACGCAGAGATTTAATATATTTTTTAATTCTAATTTCCGCAATTGTAGCCGTAGAGAAGGCGGTTAGGACATTAATCTAAACTAAAACCTTGACACTCAAAGGCGTTTAGCACTGTCACCTGTCACCTGTCACCTGTCACCTGCTATTGTTTTTTAACAGTAGCACGTTCCTGTAAACGACGTTCAAACCAAAGACCGGCAGAAATCAAACCAGAACCACACAATACAAACACCAATGATCTAAATAATAAATCAGTGTCGTACTCTAGAACCCGGCTGATAATTTGCAGGATAAATAATAGCATACCACACCAAAAAGAAGTTCTGTTACTCAACTTTAAACCTTGTTGCATCAGTCCCCAAGCTAACGTGATCAACAGAACATTGAAAACAAAAATGCCTAGTTCAGTAATACGACTTATAGCTTGATGCCAAAAAGGTACAATGACAATGAAACTCAGAAAAATGCTAATGACAGTGATAGTAAAAAATACTTCTCTGCGGGTTGGGTTATGACGATGACGAAACAGAAATAACCATTGCAACACTGCTAAACCGCTAAGAATGCCTAAATCAATGATAGGCAAAGATTGAAAAACATTGGAGAAATTATTTGGCGAATTACCAAAACTGAAAGATTGCCATTGCCAACGGAAAGACAATAAATAAAACACCACAGCAAAACACCCCAAAGCTAAATTACGGGCTATATTTTGAAATAACCGATAATTAACAGTTGGGAACAACAAATCATCATAACTCCAAAATAAAGCAGGTGGTAATGCTAAAGCAAAAGAAGCAACCCAAGGAATAACATCAGAAAAAGTTAATAATGGTAAAGGATTGAGATTGTATTGTAGAGAAAGAGTAAAAGCGATCGCTGCTAAGATAAAAATCACCCGTGAACGACAAATATACGCCAAAGGTACAAACAACAACCAAGAAATTAACGGCGTATGTCGCACAGCTAAACGCGCCCAATTAAAATCACTACCAGCAGACCAAAATTCTCTCAGTCCTAACCAATAACCAATTTGTAACAGGATAATAGCCACAACACCCAAAGAATTGAGTGATAGACTATAAGCCATGAGTAAAACACCAAACCCCCAAGCTAAAAATAACTGGGTAGCTGAACCGCTAATATTAAATATTTGCGCCATCAGCATTAAAGTTGCACCCAAAATTAAGGCGCTGAGAATGAGTAAAGCTTCTCCTAATAGACGTTTGTTGCGTTGTGGTTTTTTACCTTCTCCCTTAGCAAGAGTCGGTTCTCTCCAAGTCAAAAAACCCGTGATAGCAGTAGACAAAAACAAACTCATCAACAAGATAAATTTAACTTCTCTTGACCATGTTTGCCAATTTGCTGCTACAAAGATAATGATACCTAAAATTAAAAGTAAACCACCGACAGCAATGGCTATTAAACCAGAACTTTCTTTTGCAGCCGCTTCTATTTTGTTAAATTGATAACGGTCGGCAATTTGCTGGTATTGGGAAGAACTGATAAGTCCTTCATCTCGCCAAAGTTGTGCTTCTTGGCGCAGTTTTTGTGGAAAATTATCTAAGATCATGACCTCTCCGGTGCAAATGGGTTAAAGGAGGCAAGAGTTGAAAGGCAGGAGGCAGGAGGGAGGTAGGAGAAAGCTTACAGGGGGATTCAAACCCACCTTTAATCGAAGACAGCTAAATCTGAGATTGTGGCTCTTGACTTAAACCCATACAGGCGAGGCAAAAAGACTTTATTGTTTATTGAAAATTTTCCCTTCTGCCTCCTGCCCTCTGCCTTCTGCCTCGCCCGAAGGGCAGTTAATTTAACAACTGTCAAAAAACGGTTAGCTTCTAGCCAAAGGCCAGAAGCCGCGCCGGACGCGCTTTAAAAACGCAATCTCAATGTTGGTCATTATCTTTTCAGTATGCAGCCAAATGCCTTAATTACATTGTTCTGGTGTAACACTTTCAATATTGTGCTAAATAGCTAAAATTACCCAATTTGTAAATATGGAAAAGCCTTCAAATTTATTACTTAAAGTTGCCCGTCGTTTATTTGATGATGCAGATGAACAAGCAAAGTTTATTGCATCTTTAGTTAATCCTCAACCTTTTGCACCTTGTATTCTTTGGTGTCAAGACAAGCTTGAAGTTTCACCTTTTGCAGTAGAAACACCAACACTTTGGCAACCAGAATTTGTAGATCGTTTATCTTTGGGCGAAAAACCAGGTCAACATCCTTTACATCAACAAGGATATTTTTATTGTTTAGATTTTTCTTCTGTATTTGCGGCTTCTGTGTTGTTAACAATTAATCAACCAGTACCTTTAGTATTTGATATGTGCGCTGCACCAGGAGGCAAGAGTGTATTTGCTTGGAAAGCGTTAAAACCTGATTTATTAATTAGTAATGAAGTCATTGGTAAACGTTTAGGGATGTTAATTTCTAACTTGAAACGTTGCCATATTCAACCTAGTTGTGTGGTAAATCGAGATTCTAGTATTTTTGTAGAGATGTTTGCAGAATCTAGTAATTTAGTCTTAGTTGATGCACCTTGTACGGGTCAATCTTTACTAGCAAAAGGTGAAAAAGCACCGGGTTGTTTTCATCATACTGCAATTAATAAAAGTGCTAATCGTCAAAAAAGAATTATTGCTAATTCAGCCCAAGTTGTTGCACCTCAAGGGTATTTAGTTTATATGACTTGCACCTATTCCCCAGAAGAAAATGAGCAGGTTTGTGAATGGTTGTTAGCAAGATTTCCCCAATTTCAAGCTGTGGAAGTTAGTCATTTATCTAAATATCAATCACATTTAACAAGTATTCCTTGTTATCGGATGTTTCCGCAGGATGGTTTGGGTGCTGGTGCGTTTACGGTGTTGTTTAAAAATATGAATGAAGGAGACATGAAAGAGAATAATTTAGACGCTATACTTTCTATGTGTAAATATGATAATTTTACAAAAACCTGATCAATTCAGGTTTTTATTTCTCGTTTTCTCGTTCCCATGATTACCAACCATTCAATACTGCTCGGTTAAGGCTAAAAAGTCATTATATGGTAGGTTGGGTTGAGGAACGAAACCCAACATTCTCAAGGATTTTTTTGGGTTTCGCTGTCGCTCAACCCAACCTACATTTGCTTAACCGATAAGTATTGACCAACCATTTACAAATCTCATTTGTTTATCTGTAGAAAATCGTATAAAATTTATGTCAAATCCAACTCTGAAAGCAAAATATTGGTGGTGGGTATTCGCCACAACTATTGCCATTGTTATTGGTTTTTTCTTGGGTTTATTTTCTAGTTTACCGGCAATCAATTCTTCTTTATCTGCTATTTCCGGTTTTTGGGGTGGTGCGTTGGGTGGTTTATGTGTGGGTATTGCCCAAAAGTTAGTTTTACGCCATCAATTATCTGCTAAATGGATATTAGCCACTACTTTTGGTTTCAGCATTGGTTGTGGTATCGGTAGCCTCATACTTGTTATGACTTCTAATGGTATTATTAGCTCAATTTTTGGCTTAGTCAGTGGTATCATTTCCCTGAGTTTTGCCCAAGCACGAACGATGAAATGGCAGAAAAATAAGACTCTTAAATGGTTAATTGCCAATTCTATTGGTGTTACAGTGGGCGCAGGTATAGGGGTATTAGCTTGTATTATCGCTGGTGTTATTGCTGGGCAAATAGTCAGAGGAGGTTTAGAAACTCTAGGGACAATTTTGCTTGCGGCTACAGTAGCAGGTAGTTTAGTGATGGGATTAACTTACGGTGGCATTACTGGTTTATTTTTGATCAAATTATTGCCAAATCTTCAGACTATGGGTGTAGATTCTGAAAATTTGTAAGTGGTAAATAGGGTTTTATGGGAATGAATTATGGCAGGATCTATCTTACTGTAAATTTGAGGCAGAGCCTCGATTAAGCATTCCCAGTCTCTGACTGGGAACGAGCAGTAATTAATTTTTTAGTGGTTGTTTATGTTAATGTTGTAGTCACTTTTTGTACTTCCTCAATTGATAATGCTAAAGCTTGGGCAATTTGTTCAACAGTTAAACCCATTTGCAATAATTTGGGTATAGCTTCTTTTCTCGCTTGTTCTGCTTGTTCTGCTCGTTGACGTTCAGCTTCTTCTGGTAACAGAACTAAGTTTCCTTGTTGATCATAAAATCTTAACCAAGTGGCGGTTTCTCTTGTTAGTATTCCTTGCCAATTTCCTAACCAAAATTCTAATGTTTCACACCATAACCAGCCTTTTTCATTAGCTGTTAAAGGTTGATAAACAAAATGATTATCTAAATGCCAACCTTTTAAGGAGTGAGGATCAAAAGGATCATAAACAAAATAATCTCTAGTTTTAAAGATGTTTTGATAAAGTTCTTTTTTGAGAACCAAATCTACATTCTTAGTTGAGGGAGACATTAATTCAATAATTACATCTGGGTAGCGTCCTTGTTCTTCCCAAACTACCCAACCTTGACGAGTTTCTTTATTGGGGACATTCAAAACAACAAAAAAATCTGGACCACGAAAATCTTTATTTCTCAGTTGTTCACTACTATAGTAGATAAACATATTCCCGCCAACAAAATAATCTTGACGGTCTGACCATGCTTGTTGTAAAGAATAAATTAAAACATTCATGGCGATGCGGTGGCGGTTACTTTCCAAGGGAACTCCATCATCAAATATTAAATCGGTTGGTGGTAGGGGGGGTTCGTAGTCTGGGATAACCTCAACTGGTGGAGTCTGATTTTCTGTAATATTCGTTAACATGACATCACCTGAGACTATTGACATATTTATCTATGATCTTAGCTGTCAATTGATAAGTATTCAGCCATCAGCTATCAGCTTTCAATGCTAAAATACAAAGAACAATCACAAATGCACAGAGTGTAAATTTACTCAATTAATGCTGCTAAATCTTTGTTTCTGCCATTATAAGCTGATTACTGATTACTGATAGCTGAATGCTGACAACTTCTCAAGTTATGGTAGGTAAGTGTTGACGATTTTTCCACTATGCCACAAGTAATTATTGCCTCTGGTTCTCAAATATCTGCGGATGCTGGTGCTGCTGTTGCTAACCAAGGAGGTAATGCGGTTGATGCTGCGATCGCTGCTACTGTTGTTTCTATGTGTACTGATTTGGGGGTGATGGCTGCCGGTGGTAGTGGTTTTATCACTATCTGGCCAGCTAATGCTGATCCTATTGTCATTGATGGTTATGCAGAGATGCCAGGAAGAGGTTTAGAAGATGAGCGTTTTGGCCAGGGTATTCGGGAAGTTTTCTTTGATTATGGTGGTGAAATTAGTACGGTGCTTGGTTATGGTAGTATTGCCACTCCGGGAATGTTTGCGGCTTTGGGCAAGGCTTGGGAACAGTACGGAAATATACCTTGGGCTGATGTGGTAGCACCTGCACGAAAATGGGCTAAACAAGGTTTTCCCCTTTCTGGGGGTGCGGCGGAATATTTACATTACACCCATGCAGCTATTTTTGGGTGGCATCCTGACAGCTATAAGACGCTACACCATGAGGATGGTACTCCCCTACAACAAGGGGAAATTGTTCATGTTCCTGGACTAGCTGAGAGTCTAGAATTGATTGCCCAGGAGGGGGTACGGGCTTTTTATACTGGGGAATTAGGAAAGCGGATTGTTGCGGAAATTCAGGAAAATGCAGGTTTGTTAACGGCGGCGGATCTGGCTGCTTATGAGGCGGTAGAGCGATCGCCTATTTGCATTAATTTTGATCATTGGCAAATTGCAACTAACCCTCCTCCCGCTGTGGGTGGTGCTTGTTTGGCGGCAATGTTGTTACTTTTAGATGATAATTCTGTGCAAGAATGGAATTTAACGACTGTTAAACAAATAGTAGAGGTGCAACACGCAGTTTTAAACTACCGCAACCATCATCTTGATTTTAGCAGCGATCGCACTGGGGAAACTGCAAAACTCCTAGAATTAGCCCGTGTGGGAAAACCGCAAACTCTGTTATCTTCACCTTCAACTATTCACATTTCCACCGTTGATAGTAACGGTTTAGCTTGTTCTATTACCGCTTCTGCTGGTTATGGTTCGGGAGTGATGGTTGGTGGTACTGGGTTTTGGTTGAATAATTCTTTGGGAGAAATAGAATTACATCCCCAAGGATGTCACCATTTAAACCCAGGAATGCGTTTAACTTCTAATATGTCCCCAACTATTGCTAGATGTGCTGATGGTAGGGTTTTAGCTATTGGTTCTCCTGGTGCTTCTCGTATTACCACAGCCATAGCTCAAGTATTGCTGAATTTTGTGCATTTGGGAATGTCTTTAGAAGAGGCGATCGCCCATCCTCGTCTGCACGTTGAAACTAGGGATGGTAAACCTACTGTAGTCATGGAAGCTGGTATTCCCAAGGATGAAATAGGGGGTTTTATTACCCATTGTTTCCCTAAACTCTCTATGTATTTTGGCGGAGTGCAGGCCACTTTATGGCATCCCCAACATGGTTTATCTGCTGCTGCTGATCCCCGTCGTACTGGTGGGGTTGCTAGGGGTGGTAATTGACAATTGACAATTGACAATTGACAATTGATAATTGTTTCATTAAAGGTTTAAAACCTACCCTTGAAAGGGGAAAAAGCCAAAAATTCTGCTTTTGAAATCCTCTGAATTTCAGGGATAGGTAATTGTCAATTTTTAATTGTCAATTATAGGAGCATCCTAAATGTGTAAGTTTATTTTTATCTCACACAGCAAATTACCCCAGGCTTTATTTGATTGAACCGCAAGGGACACAAAGTACACAAAGGTAAAAGAGTTGGAGAGAGTTTTTGGTGTTGCTGCATTTATTTTTTCAAAATTTGGATGCTCCCTCAATTATCAATTATCAATTATCAATTATCAATTGATCACCAACTCTTGCAACACCTGCTGTAAATCACTTGTTAACTCAGATACCGCTTGTCTTGCACCCACTCGACTACCTTTATAGGTGGGATAACGTTCAGATACAGATATTGGTTTACCTACGGAAATTTTGGCTTTTTGTTTACCTAATTCTGGACGGTTTAAAGGATTATTACCTTTAATTTTATTCACCATATCCCATAATAGTAAAGTCGTTTCAGCAAATCTTTCTACTGTGGGTTTTTCGCGGATATAAGTACCAGAAACTGCTACAAAACTTTCTACTAATCTCATGTGCCACATCCGAAAATAAGCTTCTTCGGCGATTCTATCCCCTAGACTTTTCTCAATGGTTGATAATGATTTCATATCTTTAAAATCTTCCCTAAATATATAATTCCATCCGGCTTGTTCTACCCTTCTACATCGATCATTCCAATTACCTCTTGATGGTAAATCAAAATATTGTTCAGCAATGAATAACGCTATATTCATTACAGATTGTAATCGGTAAGCTAAGGCTTCATTTCTATCTTTAATTTCCCCATTAGTAATCTTTTCATCTGGCAAGGTTTGATGATAAAATTTGCTGTAAAAATTCTCCATGATAGCTAATAATTGTTCTGCCAAAGTCAATAATCGGGGATAAAGTAACTCAAAGGAACTACTATTATTAGCTGATTGAAAATTTAAACCACTCGCAATTTCTAACTGAGTTAATAAATTAGCGATCGCATCCCAAGGTTCATCAACATAACTATATTTTAACCCAATTGGGACAATTAAAACTTCTTCATTTCTCCCTGCTTTTTGTAAATCTTCTACACACCAAAAACCCATTTGAGCAATACCCGGTTCTAAAGGGCTAATAATTTCTGATAAACCATTATTAGCACCTTCGGGAGCAGCGGCCATGGGGAACTTACCATTAATATATAAATCTCTGGCAGAACGCAACCCCATCCAGTCAGCTTTACCTCTTTGAATAGGAGTACCACCTAAATTAGCAGCTAACCAACCTATATATTTACCAGCCCATAAAGGAATACCCCGATCATAAATAAAATGGGCATGAATGGGATATTGTAAATTTATATTTTGCTGTTTTGCTACCTTGGGTAAAAGCTGAGAAAATAAATAAGTTAAACAAAAAGGATCTTCTGTTTTTGGATGACGAAACGCTAACATAAACCGAATTTTACCAGCTTGAAACTGATCATAAAGCTCTGCTAAAACTTCTACATTTTCTGCTTCAATTTGGTTAATGGGAGTTTTCCAGCTGATCCAGTGGGGTAATAACAAATGTACGCATTTTAACAACAAGGGGTTAAAGGCTGGGGGGATAAATTCTAAGGGTGGTTGCGCCTGATACATAAAAAATAGGAGATCAAGGAGTCAGGAGATCAAGGAGTCAGGAGATCAAGGAGTCAGGAGTTCAAGGAGTCAGGAGTTCAAGGAGTCAGGAGTCAGGAGTCAGGAGTCAGGAGATCCAGGAGTCAGGATATCAAGGAGTCAGAATGAGTCAGAAGGATTACTTGTTTAAAATAGCTTTAGCATAACTATCTAATAACCTACTCACTTCCTTTAATTGCAACATTAATTCTGATGTATCACCATATTGTAAATCATTTGCCAGAATAAGATAATATCTACATTCTTCCACAGAAGCTTGTGCAATATTCATAAATCTTGCTTTATCTGCATCTCCTTTTTTCTTAAACCCTTCTGCAATATTTGCAGGAATAGAAACAGATGCACGTCTAAACTGAGAAGTTAGCCCATATATTTCTGATTTAGGAAAATTAGCCGTTAATTGATATACTCCTAATACAAATTGATGTGCTTTTTGCCAAACTATTAAATCTTCAAATGTTCTTGCAGGTTGCATAATTATGACATAGGAGATCGAGGAGTCAGGAGATCGAGGAGTCAGGAGATCAAGGAGTCAGGAGATCCAGGAGTCAGAAGGCAGGAGTCAGGAGGCAGGAGTCAGGAGTCAGGAGGCAGGAGGCAGTCCCCAGTCCCCAGTCCCCAGTCCCCAGTCCCCAGTCCCCAGTCCCCAGTCCCCAGTCCCCAGTCCCCAGTCCCCTATGATGGCGATCGCAAATGACATAATTGCGAGAAACTAAAAACAGCTATCGAAAAAGAAAAAAAACGGAGAACACAATGGCCTGGACAAAAATTCTCGAAGTTAACGCCCTATCCCCTGGGGCGCGAGAAGTGGTAAAAGTAGGAAACAGAAATATTTTAGTGTTAAACCACGAAAATCAGCTTTATGCCGTGGAAAATAGCTGTCCTCACCTCAAATTACCTATGAAATCCGGTAAAATTCAAGACGGAGCTATTGTTTGTTCTTTCCATCGTAGTGCCTTTGACCTAAATACTGGAGAAGTAAAAACTTGGTGTCCTTGGCCACCCGGAGTTGGTAAATTACTATCAATGGTATCCGCAGCCAAAACCCTGCCAGTATTTCCTCTCCGTGTGGAAGATGGCAATATTTTGATTGACTTACCAGAATAAAATCGTAGGGGCGAAGCATTCGGGCAACAAATTATCAATTTTATGAATAGTCTATTTTCCTGTAAGGGCGAAGCATTCGGGCAACTAATTATCAATTTTTATCACAGGTTATTTTCCGAATGCTTCGCCCCTACTTCGCCCGTACAGGAGTCAGGAGTCAGAATTAATTTTTCTCCCTATCTCCCCACCTCCTCACCTCCCCAGTTGTAGGGGCGAAGCTTATGGGCGATAATTTGACGGAAAAATCAGACATCTAGATATCCCATAAGCTTCGACCAGCCCCCATAAATAAGTTCCATAATTTCTTTTCTGGACAAGTCTAATATGAATTACTACGTGATTTATGATGGCAATTGCAATCTCTGTGTTACTTTAGTGCAATTATTAGAAAATCTAGACCAAGGAAAGCTGTTTCGCTACATCCCCATGCAAGATGAAAAGGTATTATCCCAATGGGGAATTACTGCCCAAGATTGTGAACAGGGTATGATTTTAATAGATGCTCAAAGTCCATCAAAACGTTGGCAAGGTAGCAATGCAGCGGAAGAAATTGGGCGACTATTACCGCTAGGTAGTGTATTTGTGGAAGCTTATCGCGCCTTACCGGGTATGAAATGGGCAGGAGATAGATTTTATGAACAAATCAGAGATAATCGCTATACCGTGTTTGGTAAACGTGCGAATACTTATCAATCAGCATATTGCATAGATGATGATTGCAGAATAGGTAATGGGTAATTAGACCTAGCAGTGAAAATTATCGTAGGGACAATTCATGAATTGTCCCTACATTAAACAACTGCCTCCTGGGGCAACCACGGGGGGTTTGCCCCTACCCCTTAGCCCTGAGATTTTGATAACTGGCAACTTAAATTATTATAAGATGGACAGATTGTTACCAAAATGGGGCTATTATGGCTCGCTATACCTGTTCTTTTCTTGTTTCTGTTGCCAGCGACTATCTACAACCATTGCTGATAGAGCTACTACAGTATTGTGATTTGGAAATTCAATACTACACACCAGATTACATTATGGCTCGTGAAATTCCCGGAAATGTATCATTTTCCAGGTTAGTGACAGTGGAAGTATTGATTGATAAATCCACTGCTACGGACGAGGAAACCCGCATGAATATTGTGATCAAAAATGAGGAACTACCACTTAGATTGGACAATCATTGCCGACAAGTCTTTGATTTTGTCCGACAGCAGATTGAACATAGTCGCAATTGGCACTTAATAGAAAGTATATCTGGTTAACCGTCTCCCGACTGTAAAAACAAGCAATAGCGAAATTTTTATTAAAAGTCGGGAGATATTTATATTGTAAATATGCCATAATTTTATAATTTTATGAATTAATTAGGCTTTGCTGAAAAAGTTATCTGTGAAAGCTAGGTGACAGGTGACAGGTGACAGGTCAGCAAACCCTAATTACAGCAGTTTCCGTTATTATGAGGTACAGATATTAATGATAAACTCCTTAATCTTCACGAAAGGACTTTTTCAGCAAGCCCTAAATAGGGGTTGCTGAGAAAGTCTTTCCGTGAGGGCATAGGAGTCAGGAGTCAGGAGTCAGGAGGAGATTGGAAAATTTCTTTGCCATCTCTTGAAATCCCAAAAAATGCACACTTTTTCCGGTATACCCTTCAAAACCCTTGCACTAATTTCTGTGTTTATCAGCCTCTAACCTTTGATATATCAAGGTTTTAGGTTTATTCAGCAAGCCCTAAATAGACATCTCCGGTCATATATATAGAGACGTTGCAAGCAACGTCTCTACAAGGGTGATGCACAACTTATATTGAGGAGTTCTAGGAGTCAAGAGTTCAATGAGTCAGGAGATCATTATTGCCAGCTTTCTATGACAATCTTTTAGATTTTGATTGTGTAGATACTGGGTTTCATTTCTGACTAATTGCTTCTTTAATTTAAAGAGCCTCTAAGGGTTTGGAGAGCATTACCAAGTGATCTGAAAGTTGGATCTTGTGATAATGCTTGGAGATTATTTGGAGCAGTAGCCAGGACAATATTATTGTAGGCTGTAATAGCTGCCTCTAAATTATTGATATCTACACTGATGACCGCACCATTTGAATCTCGAACAATGAGATTATTCACGGCAGAGATTAATGCAGGGTCCAATGGTGCAGGAACTCCGGAAACATTAATAGTAGGTGGATTCCCAGTAGTGACACCCGAGAATAAGCTAACAATAGCTTGAGACTCAAGTGTGGTGCTTGCAGAGATTACTTCAGCGGCAGCAGCAATCAAGTTATTCTGAATTTGGGGGTCATTAATAATAATGACATTACCACCAACACCAGGACTCAAAGAAATACCTGTTATTGTTGGTGTTCCTCCTTGCAAAAGTTGACCAACTGCCAAAGTATCCCCAACCACAGTGGATGCATCTCCGCTAGTTCCTGAGACTGTTTGTTGACCTGCATTGGCTCTGGGGGGAGAAGCAGCCAAAGAACCTAATAATATAGAGATTAAACCCAAGGTGAGGGTCAATTTTTGTTTAATCATGGTTTTGCCCTTTTTAGGTGAAATTGCCGTAGTGGAAAAAACAAATTTTAGAACTGAAGACTATAACCTGCACTTAAAGTAAATCCAGAACTATTAAGGTTGTCAGTGACATCGGTAAAGATAGCATTGATCACCATAGGACTTTGTTTGAAGGGAACAAAAGAAGCACCTAAGTTAAGACCACTTCCAGTCCAACTACTAACGAGGGATGCTTGTGGTGTGACTCTATAACCTATGCTGGCAAATAAGTTAGGATCATTCTCACCGGCATTTCTAGCACCTTTGGATCTGAAGCTGCCACTACCAACACCCAAAGAAACAGAGAGTTCGTCAAATCTCTGGCTAACTACACCATAAATAGTCTCTTGGGGAATATCTGCTTCTCCCCATTTAATGGCATTTGACCAACCAACGGCTACAGCTGTATCCCTGGACAGGATTCTGTGTAGTTTTAAGCCTACGGTGCCACTATCAGCAAAGTCTCCAAAGAAGTTATTTTGACCACCGAGACTGATAATATTGAAGGCGACTTCTAGACCTGCTGATTTGACTGCGTTTCCTAAACCAAAACCGACAGACATAGAACCATCTACTTTGCCATCAAAAGGAAAGAATAGTCCACCACCAATAAAAGCTTGTCCCCAACCTGCACCATAGGCAGTGGGTGTACCTGCACTGGAACCAGGAGCAGCTTTGAGGGGAGGTTGAATTTGGATAATGGGATCAATCAGTAGTTCCTGGCGTAGTCTATTTGCTTCTGAAAAAGTATCACCTACAGTTGTACCAGCAGAGGGATCTACTTGAGCGATGGTTTGAGGTGGTTTGGGCTGAAGAGAAGACTTTTTAACAGAAGAGTTTTGATTTGCTGGTTGAAAGGTATCACCGAGGCTGGTAGAGAAATCTAGCTGTGAGATAGTTTCGGGTGCTGGGGAAAACTTCAGCGGTTGATTGTTTTCAATAACTGTATCTTGAGATTTTGTATCTTGAGATTTTGTATCTTGAGATTCTTGGCTGAAATTTTGGCTGGATACTGTTTCTAGCTGGGTTTCTAGTTCGTTGCTGACAGTAGCAGGAACTGAGTTATCAACCGCAGACGCGGGTTTTATGCCGGCAGATGTAGATAGTAAAAGACATCCTAATAAATTGATGCTTAAAAACTGCATCCAGTTGGCTGAGATAATGTTGGCGAATTTGCGTGTAGTCAAAGTTGTACTCCTCACACTTTTATACATTTGTTTCGTGTCACTGTTATAGCATTTTTTTGCTAAAAACCAAACTTTTACCAGTACTGATATTTTTAAATTTACTCAGGCTGAGTGAGGATCAATATTTTTAACAAGTTAATTACTATTTTGTTTATAGTGCTATTTTGGTAAGATAATAGTCAGGATTTACGAGATATCTTTTTTATCAAAGATTTATTGGGATAAAATACATATTTTTTGCTTGAAAATCTGCTATTTTGTTATATTTACTTTGTTTATCAGTTTTTTTTAGGTTTTCTGTCAACTGCCTGAAGATTAAAAACTCTTAACTTTTGAACAGAAAAATGTAATTAAAAGTTACAATATTAATAAGTATTAACAAGTATTAATAAGTATTAATACGTTGTTAGGAAATTTGTTAATTTATCATTAGATAAGCTGTTACACAGCTAAATTGTCAGGACTTACGCAAAAGGAAACGAAAGTAGGGGTAAGTCATGAATTACCCCTACGCAAGAATAAGGTTTTTAGTCACATCTTGCGTAAGTCCTAATTGTATAATTCTAATATTCTGAACTCTTGTTTAACAGGCAAGATGCCTGTTCCACTTATACAAATTAAATGCACAACAGCTTATCTCACATATCTCCGAAAATTAAATAAGCATAACCTGAAACCTTTGGTAGGGACAATTCATGAATTGTCCCTACATTCATTACCACCAGATGCCTATTAGACATCTCCAGAAAAGAAATTATGGAACTTATTTATGGGGGCAGGTCTAAGCTTATGGGATATCTAGATGTCTGATTTTTCCGTTAAATTATCGCCCATAAGCTTCGCCCCTACAACTTATGACAAATTATGACAAATTATGACAAATTAATACATTCTATTTTGGAGAGGTCTATTAAGTTAAATGATTTTCTAGCAAAGATGCGATCGCCTCTGGATGAATTTTATTATATTGTTTTTTACCCAACATTAAAACACAATTAGGGGCGCTACTACAACGTTTTTGACAGTCGGTGTGTTCAATTTTGACTTTATGCAGTAAACCGCGATCGCACAAAGTTTTTTCTAATTCTGACAATAAACCTTTACCACCTCGTTTCACACAGCCTGATTTTTGACAAACCATAATTTTAGCTGTATTTTCTGGTAGTTGGTAATGAATAGGACAAAAACCAACTTGTTGAACTCGATAAGCAATAAGTTTAAGTTTACTGGTGCGTGGATTTAATTTACTAATAGCATGAATGATAACTTGTTCACCAGATACTAAATTAGCAACCAAGGAACAAAGTAAATCTTGGGGAATTTTAATTTTTAAAGTTCCCCCAGGAATAGCTAAACGCAAATGTTTATATTTTTCGGGTTTGTTACCAACAAAACCTAAAAACTGTCCTTCCAGATTCACTTCAGATAATGTGAGATATTTTTCACCCATATTGATAACCCTCACGAGAGAAAATGAGAGAAAATAATATTAGCTATCAACATTCAGCGAAGAACAGCAATGGGGAAAATTCAGAAGTATGAATTTTTAGAAAATTACATATTCTTCTTCATTAATTCTGATTCTTTTTATTTCAGCTTTTAAGTATTAGCTGATAACTGAATGCTGATAGCTAAATTCTGAGATAAAATCCTGAGATAAAATCCTGAGATAAAATCCTGAGATAATCTTAGGACAGACGTTTAGCTTCTAAAGTTTGAGGTAAACTTTCTTGAGTAGGAATTTCACTAAATTCTAATTCCCAACCATTAGCTAAAGTGAGAACTTTACCTGCATCACTGTCTGTTTGTTTCACAACTTCTTCTTCTAAGTCTTTCTTAGCGACATAGACAACCAAAGTTCCAGCATCATTCGTCCGTAGCATGACTTTCATTTGATGTTTCCTCAGCAGATTCTAGTTCTCTTTTGCGACAACCGATGATGTACCCTGTATCTAAAAAATGTACTGCATAAATATAGTAAGCTTGTAAAAAAGTTCCTATACTTGCCACATAACCAACATCTCCAATTTTGGCTAAAACTTCCCCAATTTCTCGCCCTGGAAAAGTACCATCATTTTTGATGAGTTTCTTAACTCGGACTTTTTCACCAATTTCAAACACTGGTGGATCATTTAGTTCTATCTCATCTCGCTGCATGAAAATACCTCTGTTCTTGTACTAAATTCAACAATTCTTCTGGAGAAAGATTGCGTTTTTTGATGGTTGATTCATGGCGAACTGCATTTAAAACAGCTTGGGTTTCTTCGTCATTCAAAAATATCCCATGCTGTGCTAATAAGTTAGATAATAAATGCCTTCCAGAATGTTTACCGATGACTAAACGACGTTCCCAACCTACTGCTTCTGGTGCAAATGGTTCATAGGTTTCTGGGTTTTTGATGACACCATCAGCATGAATTCCTGATTCATGAGCAAAGGTATTTTCACCGACAATTGCTTTCCAAGGTGGCACGTTTGCACCGGCAGCATTAGCAACTAATTGAGATAGTTTTAAGAAATTTTTTGTATCAATTCCTAAGTCAACATTGTAGATATGTTTTAAAGCCATAACAACTTCTTCTAAAGCTGCATTTCCTGCTCTTTCTCCTAAACCATTCACGGTGGTATTGACAGAAAGTGCGCCGGCTCTAATTCCCGCAATAGCATTAGCAGTTGCTAAACCAAAATCATTATGGGTGTGAATTTCTACGGGAATTGATAAAGTAGATACTAATCGTTTAACTTTGATGTGAGTTTTAAAAGGTTCAAGGATTCCCACTGTATCACAAAAACGAAATCTAGATGCACCCCATTCTTGAGCATATAAAGCTACATCTTGGAGAAAATTTTCATCTGCTCTGGAAGAATCTTCTCCCCCTACTGCTACCCATAAATCATGATCTAGAGCAAAGTTAATACAGTCTTTTAGTCTTTGTAAACTAACTCGCCATTGACCATGAAATTTGGCGGCAATTTGAATACCAGAAACGGGAATAGCAATATGTATTCTTTTGATTCCACAGGCAATAGAGGCTTTTATATCTGAGATAACTGCACGATTCCAAGCTAGTAATTTAGTATCTAAATTTAACTCAGAAATTGCTTTGATAGCAAGAATTTCTTCCTCTCCCATTGCGGGTATACCTACTTCTAATTCTGGTACACCAATGGCATCGAGAAATTTGGCGATCGCTACTTTTTCTTCTAAGTTAAAAGCAACTCCTGCCGCTTGTTCCCCGTCACGTAACGTAGTATCATTAATACTAATTTGACTCATCTCAAACATTCCTCTAGCCAAGTTTTTACTGTAAACGTTCAGCTATTAGTGGTCAGATTTTTGACGTTTACGCCACAAAACAGTATTTGATCATCTAAGTATTGATCAAATATTCTGACTCCTGAATCCTGAATTCTTAGTTTTTACTAATGTCCTTTAATGCTACAATGGCCATTCCACATAGATATAAAGTAAATATTAATTTTTGTAGATAACTGCTAAAAATAACAGGAGTTATTCCAAACAGTTGATAATATTTAATTATTGCTCAATAACTCACACCACATCTGTATGTTAGGAAACTAAATTTCGGTATCATTTAGGAAGATTTATTTTGCTCATGTTTGGGATGTTCTACAAATAGCCAGTAGCTAATATAGCTATTAGTAAGTCCTGTCAGTAACAAAATACTCAGTCCAGCAATTAAACTCGTAATCATAATATTTACCTCATAATTAAGAAGTCAGGAGTCAGGAGTCAGGAGTCAGGAGTCAGAATATATATTTCTGGAAGATCCTGATATTGTTTAATTGTCAATTGTCAATTGTCAATTTTCAATTGTTTAACCTTGTTCGACTAACCAATCAAAAATCTTTTCTAACTGTTGTAAATCTATCAAACCATATTGCCAAAGCAGCATGGGAATGGGACCTTGATCAAATTCACGATGTCGCAAAGCAACAGCAATATCAGCTTTTGAAAGTGACAGTTCGCTATGTAGAAATTGCAATAATTTCTTATCGCTGTTACCGTTTACCATAAGTTGACGTTCAAAATATCAAAATAGACACAGATTTACCTGCTAATTTCACTCCATTACAGAAGAAAATATGTCAGAGAAATTGGAGATTTAGCAGATCGGAAAAAATAAGTGAAACCTAAGCTTAGGTTAATTGTCTTGATTATGCAAGCGAAATTGTGAGTGAACAATAACTTTGACTATGACAGAAGATAAATTAAATTTGCATCTTGAATTTACTTCTGATATTGTGGTGATTAAACCTGAGATAAGTCGTGAATTGTATCACTCACATCGGTTTTGAGAATTAGCCATTATAACCGCAGTACCAACAACTTTCTAACCATTCCACTAATTCCTCACGAGAAGCTAAAAATTGCATAATGGTATTTTGCACAATCACTGCTTCTTTGAAGCTATTAATTTGCACTCTTAAAGAACCATCTGGTTCACAAGCACAGGCAATCATTAACTCTTGCAAGTGGTGAAAAATTTCTGAGCGATCGCTCAAAGGAACTTCCAAAAATTGTTCACCTAAAGCCAAAAAGTTACCATTCAAGGACATAAATTACTGCTCGTTGATAGGCAAAGTTTACAGTTTACTTATATAGCAGGAGTCAGGAGTCGTAGGGGCGAAGCATTCGGAAAATAGCCTTTTCATAAAATTGATAATTGGTCGCCCGAATGCTTCGCCCGTAAAGGAGTCAGGAGGAAAACCCTTTTTTCGAGAAAACTCCATCATCAATTTGTGAACTACCGATATTTCCATTGCTATACATCATCTTGTTGATGATTTTTGAGAGTTTTTACTTGTTGTTCAAGTTGTTCAATGCGGGAAAGTAAAGAGCGAATTATACCTGCTTCCACATCAGGTAATTTTCCATGTTCTAAGGGAGAAATGCGTTTTTTCTGTTTTTGGGAAATAATGCGCCCAGGAATACCAACGACGGTAGAATCAGGAGGAACATCACGTAAAACGATAGAACCTGCACCGATCCGCACGCGATCGCTAATTTGAATATTTCCCAAAACTTTCGCACCTGCACCCACAACCACGTTATTACCTAAAGTGGGATGACGTTTACCGCTTTCTTTCCCAGTTCCACCGAGAGTTACACCTTGATAAATGAGTGTATAATCGCCGACTATGGCAGTTTCACCAATTACCACACCCATACCATGATCGATAAATACACCTTTACCAATTTTTGCCCCTGGATGAATTTCAATACCTGTAAAAAATCGTCCCCAATGAGAAATTAAACGGGGAATAAAACCCACTTTACGAATGTGTAACCAATGAGCGAGACGATGTAAACAAAGAGCATGAAAACCAGGATAACAAAAGATCACCTCTAACCAATTTCGTGCGGCTGGATCACGCTCAAAAATGATGCGAAAATCACTCATTAATGGCTCTAAAAAATCGCCAGAGAGTAGATTTTTCCGCGAGTCTGTATTTGCAGTTTGGGTTTTGAGACTGTCTAGAGACTGTTGCATCGGTACTGTCTGGTTAAGAGAGCCATGTTGTGTTTTTCTGCTTATATCAGGTGACTTGAAAGCAGAGAAAATCCCAGCTACCGATTAGATTTATTGAATTTATTAAGATTGTACTCAATAGGTTTAAACCCCTATTTAACAGATATTTAACACAAATTTACATTCTTTCTTGGGGTAGGGGTACTAGCTTTTTAGTACAGGAGTACGGGTATTTTTGGGGTCAGGTTTGAGGTTTTTTGTACTCAATTAAATCTATTTGCCTGTGAGAGTTACAACGATTTAGGCAAGATATTTTGAGATATATTAAGTTGTACTCAGTTGATGTGAAAAGTTGTGTTAATGACAGGCAATTAAGGTTTTATGTATTTGCTGTTACTATTATTAGTGTAGAGTTTTGGTAGTCAAAAGACCGATTTCTTTATTTTGTTTTAGGATTTTATTTTCTGTAGAGGGGAATACAAAATAGCAATAGGTAGGAAGAAAAATTTAGCGATTATAGAATTTTACCTAGCTTGGGTTTTTATATTGTGTTATAATCGAGACTTACGAATTCGCCTAATTTTTATGTAAATAGTAGTTATTAGCCCTATGACATTAGCAGCACCGCAAACCAAACAATATATTGAACAGAGAAATGAATGACATTACCAAAAATGTGAACAATAAATAACAGCAACTATGAAATTTTCAACCCTCACCAATTCATTAGACAATTTTCTTCAACAACCCAATATTGAAGCCTCTCCTGCTTGGGAGTTTATCCAGGGAAAAGCCCAGCAAAAACCCATGCCAACGCTGTTTCATTCTCGCCTCCAACGCAACCTTGTTAACGCCATCAACAGCCAAACTACAGCTTACGAAGCTATTCAAGAATTGCGGTGTATTGTTCCTCCCATGTCTTTTGTACCTGATATTGCGGTTGTGAAAAGTGAACGTTTTACAGATGAAGATGGACCCCTACAAGCTTCACCAGACTGGTTAATTGAAATTCGTTCTCCTGATCAAAGTACATTAGATATACAACAGAAAATCCTGCATTGCTTGAGTAATGAAACAGAACTTGCTTGGTTAATTGACATTCAAAGAAAGCAAATTTGGGTATGGGAAAATCAAGAATTACCGCTTATTTATGCCGATCATGATATAATCCCTAGCCTAGATAACATTTTAGAATTAACTGTTGCAAATGTGATGGCAATGACTCAGCAAAGATGATATAATGTTATGTTAGAATAATGAATATGTTTATTAGGAAGTTGTTATGACTCAAGTAAATGCCTCTCAAGTTCGAGAACATTTGACTGATTTCCTAGATAGTCTGACTCAGGGGGAAAAATCAATTGTTATTGAACAAGCAGGAAAAGCAATAGCGACTCTCATTAGTTATGAAGAATGGAAACGCTTAAAACAAATAGAAAGTTATTTAATTTCCCAGGACGATGAAGAATCTTTTAGTCCTGAAGAAGTCATCACAGCATATAATCTTTAGCTAAATCTGCATCAATGCTTTCATTGTCAATATTTGTACTATTATGAACATTAAGTGTGCCAAAATGACGCTCAAATTTTGCCCGTGCTAATTCTTTTTGTGCATCTGTAGGTACTACCAAAACTCGACTAAAATGTTGTTCTAGCAATGTTGTTGCTAAACTTTCTGGAGAAATACCAATATTATTAGCTTGTTGCTGAATAGCGATCGCTATTTGATCACTCAGTTCCAGAGTTAGAATTTGGCTCATAATAGGATACTCAAGAATTGGTGTAATTATAACATTGATTGCGTACAGATGAAAGATACCAAGGAAAAATCACCGTAAAAATTAAAAGCTTGATTATTCCGAGTCTACCTGCTTTACAACCTCTAAAGGTAAATCTAGCACTTCTGCAATTTGTTCATCATTTAAACCAAAATACCTTAACTTGTCAATTTTTTCTGACTGAGTTTTATTATTTTTACGATGTTTAAATTTAGGATGAATAAAATTATTTTTATCTGATTTATTTTTAGGATTTTTAGAACCGAATTTTATACAATTAATTACATTACTATTAATACTATTATCACCTAAAGAAATATTTACATTTCCCTGTCGTTCCAGAACAGATTTAAGATTTTTTTTATCCACTGGTTCATCAAAAATATCAGATAACAATTGTAAAAGTTCATAACCTACATCCTTTGCATGACCCGCGCTACAACCACAGTTTTCAGCAATATCAGCATACTTGTGATGATTGAGCGAACCTTCAATAACTGCGCGTTGTATGTCGTTCAGATGCTCACCTGTGTTGAGATAAACAGCGTCATCCACTAATTGTAGTAGTTCGTGAATCTGCATATTTAGAAATGTAACACGACATAGGTAATTTTAGCATACTTTATCCGTACTTATCAGTCTTTTTCCGTCCTTTTTTGTAAATTTTTTTGCGATCCGCTTTTTTCCGCTTTTCAGGTTTGGGTAGGTGGTGTAGGGTAGTTAAGAATAGATGCGAGTTTGACTTTGGACAACCCTATTAAAGAGAGGATATCAATATGATCAACAATTTCTTTGGACAATTAGTATTATTCTTCGTAGGTGCAGCAGCTCTTTGGTTAGCTTTATGGCTTCTTGGTTTTATTGTAGAATTACCATCAGGTTTATTTGGATTTTAAGAATTTCACAAAAAATAGTAATGATCAGAAAATTTGTCCTTTTTAGTATTGTGATTCTAGTAATATGCTCATTTGTATTATTGGATAATCTAGAATCCAGAGCAGAATCTATAATGAATAAAAATACACTGGATATTCAAAAACAATCTCACTTGAGAGTTAATGAAGGTGAAAATGATACAAATTTACGTGGCATAATAAACAACAATGATACTTCTCCCGTTTTTGGGTCTCCTTACGATATTGTAGGTATAGATGGATTTAATAAAGGTAGATTCGTGGGTTACTGGGTAGGAAGAAAAATCAGAATTTATGCGTGTAATAAATTAAATTTGGATTGTGATAACAGGAGTAAAATAGAAAATGAATAAATATAATATCATTGCTTACATTATTAATACGTTGATACTTTTTTTAATTTCCTTTGCTTCAACTATTTTTTCAAGAAAGTACAATTTTACTTCATTAATTACAGAAGCATTTAAACCGAATACTGATTTAGAAGTTGAAGATAAAATACAACAAGAATCTTCTTCAGATGCAAAATTGAACCAAGAAAATGTTACTCAAGAAAAAGAATTAGAAATTAGTGATTCTAAAATAGAAAAAGAATCTCTACCTGAGTCAGTCTTGATGACAGAAACTCCATTACATCAGGAAAATTCAGTCAGTGATGGAGAAAATAACATTCCCTATATCAAGGAATTAATTAACGATAAAGATTTTTGGAGTGAAGTTATTCGTCTTTTTATAGTTATTTTAATTGGATTTACAATAATTAGGTATGTTCAATGAGAATAATTAATATGCAAATTCTAAACAAGCTCGAATATCAGCTTCTAGTAAATCTTCATATTCTTCTATGATTTCTGCGACTGTTGCGCCGTGTGCCAGAAGATTAAGTTAGGACTTACGCACTGTACAAATTCACCATGATGTGCATGAACGAAAATCCGTCGTTTCAGGCTTTTGTCGATTAACTTCCGATCAATAGCGATCGCTCAAAAATCATTAAAAAATCACGTTAAAAAGCCTGAAATCCGTACCTCATATTTGGTTGATCCTGTCAATGCGTAAGTCCTATAAGTATATATTCAACAGTTAATCGTGTACCTTTAATAGTAGGGTTTCTTACCATTACTTTTGGATCTATGGAAATACGGTTGAGCAGTTCTTGTTCTATCATATCTTTTCAATTTTTCAATTAATCAACAATGATCCTATGTTATCGGATTTTCTCGATGATTTAAAAAGTGCTGACTTAGTTGGTATTTCCTGAAATCCTCAAACCCTGGGATTACGTCTTGACTTTACCTTCGGTCCTGAAGCTGATGATGTCGCAATTGAACTTTACCACATTATTCACCTGGTTTTTTCCCAACCTCTAATTTGTTAACTCAATAATGGTACTAGATATAATTTTCTAACTTTCCTAACTTTTATGACCAGCCCAAAGAATAGCAGTATCTTGATATTCTTTAAACATTGGATCAGCCGTAATAATTGTCGTGTCCTCCATTTGTGCCTGAGCTATTAACATTCGATCAAAAGGATCTCGATGATGTAAGGGTAAAATAGCTGTTCTAAGTGCATGAGAAGCTGTAATTTCCAGATATTTCGCACCTAACCGCACCATGCGACTAGAAATGTAACCGTCTAGTGGTGCTGGTAATGGTAACTTACCAATTGCCACTTTTATCCCCATTTCCCACACACTAGCAACAGAAAGCCATAGTTCGTTGTTTTCATTAGCTATCTGTGCGATCGCCTCTTCATTTAAACGCTCTGGTTGGGCAAACCACCATAACCAACATTGAGTATCCAATAAAAATTTCACTCTTCACTACCCTCAAATGCTGCCAAAATATCATCTGGTAAGGGTGCATTAAAGTCTTCTGGTACTACAAAAAGTCCTTTATCTTGCCCTAAACTGTCACGTCTATTAGATGACACACTAAAAGGAACTAACTTGGCCACAGGAACACCCCGGTTAGAGATGATAATTTCCTCACCCAGTTCTACACGGGATAACAGACGTGAAAGATTTGTTTTAGCTTGATGGATATTTACAGTTTCTACGGTTTTTTAGCTTAGTTTATAAACTAAGTTTAGTGCAATTTTCTCATTGACGCAAGATAAACTAACTTTGCGCCTTTGCTCCTTTGCCTCTTTGCGCGAAACTTGACTCAATGTGTAATTACAATGGCAATTTTCCCCACAGTCCTTTCACCCTCACTATACCGATGAGCTTCTGTTAATTCTTGTAACGGATATGTGCGATCAATCACTGTCCGTAACTTCCCAGCCTCAATTAATTCCTTCAAATAACCCAAATCCTGACTATTCGGCTTTTCCAAAACAATTTTCGCCTTTTGACCAGGAAGAAACGCTGTTAAAACACTCTGTAAAATGACCTCCGGTATAGGCAAAGTAGATACATAAACCCCATTGGGCGTTAACACCTTTCTGCAATTAGAAAACGAACTTTTAGCAACCGCATCAAAAATAATATCGTACTGCACATTACCTTTTGTAAAGTCTTGTTGCGTATAGTCAATAACTAAATCTGCGTTCAAAGACTTCACCAAATCCAAATTTTTAGCACTGCAAACACCAGTCACCTCAGCACCCAAAGCCTTAGCAATTTGCACCGCAAACACCCCTACACCACCCGAAGCACCATTAATCAATACCTTTTGAGCTGATTTGATATTTCCCAAGTCTCGCAGAGATTGGAGAGCCGTTAACGCTGCTAATGGGACGGTGGCTGCTTGTTCATAACTCATGTTGGTGGGTTTGGCAACTGCTAAATTTTCCGGGATGGCAGCGAACTCTGCATAAGCACCCCCTGGAAAGCTGGTACTGCCATAAATAGCGTCACCTCCTTTAAAGCGCGTCACCTGTGAACCAACTGCCACCACTTCTCCAGCGACATCAAAACCAAGAATCAGGGGAAATTTGTTTCCAGTCAAAATGCTTAACATCCCTTTGCGGGTTTTCCAGTCAATGGGGTTAACACTACTAGCGTGAACCTTCACCAATAGCTGATCAGGTTTGATTTTTGGTTGTTCTACCTCTTCATATTGCAAGACTTCAGGAGAACCATAACGACGTATCACCATAGCTTTCATAAAAATTCCCATCCTTATATATATATTTGTTTGCCATAATTACAGTTTAGTCATTGCCAAAAGTTCAGCAAGACTTATTTATTTTTACCATTGCCTGTCAACTGTCACCTAACTTGAGATTATTTTTCATTCCCTATTCCCTATTCCCTATTCATCAGCATTCAGCTATCAGCAAAAATCATAAAAAACACAAATATTAGTCTGTAAATTTCCCTGTTAAAAAGCTGTGAAACCTAGACAAATTATGAAAAACTTTCAAAAAGTATAATTTCAGCAACCTGTATATTTAAATCTGAAAGTTGATTACTGATTACTGATAAATGATTACTTATTTCTATTCCCTCCCTTAAACAAAATAAGATTACTTGCAAATTATCTGCATTAAGACTATAGTATTATTAAACGATGACAGCCTTTAGCTAAAATCGGGAGCATCCAATGTGTAAGTTTATTTTGATCTCACGGAAAAAATGATCTAAGGGACTGATATGATTGAACCGCAAAGGACGCAAAGGACGCAAAGGACACAAAGGTAAGAGAGTTTAAGAGATTTTTTGGTGTTGCTACGGTTATTTTTTCAAAATTGGGATGCTCTCACTAAAATCAAACGACTCGCTGAAAGCTGATGACTGATAGCTGAATACTTACCGAAAAATTAAAAAAATATAAACTGCATTTTTATCTGAAAAAAAATGCTATTCTAGATACAGAATATAATAGACATCTTTCGGACTTAGTAAAACTTTAGGCAAAGAGTTGTAAATGTAGCTAAAATCCTGAAATTCCTTATATATTAAGACTTTCAGAAGAAAGAGATCAGGATTTGAGTACATTGTAAATGTAAGCGAAAATTAACTAAGATTTTATCCCAACCCTGACAGGTATTGGGTTTTGAATGAGTACAAAGAAATCCTGAACCCCACTTCATAAATACTCGTACCCCAACTAAAAAATACTAGCACCCATACCCGAAAAAATATTATTTAATTATTGTAATCCTTGCAGAGATGAGGATTTATATTTTTGAGTACAAACATAATAAATCCAATAAATCCTATCCTAGAGATAGCAAAAAGCCTTATGAAAAGTGCTGCTATAAATCATTTATCGCCAATCACTTAACGCTCCTTAACAAATCAGCAGCGAAATGTGAGTGGAGGGATGAGATAGCACCATGCCTGAAGTGAAAGGAAGTCGCGGCTGTACCCGTCTACCCAAAACCCAAAGTTAACACACACCAGCCAAACTTCAAGGATTGATTGCCTGATCAATTTTGGATTTTAGATTTTAGATTTTAGATTTGGGATTTTGAATTAAATGTCACCAAAATTTAGAATCTATCATAAATTACCAAAATTGATATTATTGCCAAATTAACCCTTGGGGCAAAGAGAGTATAAACGCGACTTCAGTTCATAGGCATTGGAAGGAGCAACGGCATCTCCCACAGTGGCCATCTAGTCCACCGACGTTTGCGAAATTCAATGACACTACCGGCTACAGGACTCCTCACCTCCTCCGAACAGGAACCCAATTTCAAAGCCAAATCTGGTGGTTGCGGTTGTGATAGCAACACAGCGCCAGAAATGGACGAAAAACTCAAAGCACGCATCGCCAACCATCCCTGTTACAGCGAAGAAGCGCATCACCATTATGCACGGATGCACGTTGCTGTTGCTCCTGCTTGCAATATTCAATGTAACTATTGTAACCGCAAGTATGACTGCGCTAACGAAAGCCGTCCGGGAGTAGTTAGCGAACTACTAACACCAGAAGAAGCTGCACATAAAGTATTAGTTGTAGCGAGTAAAATTCCCCAAATGACAGTTTTGGGAATTGCTGGACCTGGTGATCCTTTAGCAAACCCCGAAAAAACATTTCGTACCTTTGAGTTGATTGCAGATAAAGCACCAGATATTAAGCTTTGTTTATCAACCAACGGTTTGATGCTACCAGAATACATCGATCGCATCAAACAATTAAATATAGATCATGTTACCATCACCCTTAACACCATTGACCCAGAAATAGGCGCACAAATTTATTCTTGGGTTCACTATAAACGCAAACGTTATAGAGGTGTAGAAGGTGCGAAAATTCTGCTAGAAAAGCAGATGGAAGGATTGCAAGCTTTAAAAGAAGCTGACATTTTGTGTAAAGTTAATTCTGTGATGATTCCCGGAATTAATGATCAACACTTGGTAGAAGTTAACAAAATGATTCGTGAGAATGGTGCATTCCTGCACAATATCATGCCGCTAATTTCTGCCCCAGAACATGGTACACATTTTGGTTTAACTGGTCAACGTGGACCAACAAACAAAGAACTGAAAGAAGTACAGGATCAATGTTCTGGTAACATGAAAATGATGCGTCACTGTCGCCAGTGTCGTGCCGATGCGGTAGGATTATTAGGAGAAGACCGCAGCCAGGAATTTACTAAAGAGAAATTCTTGGAAATGTCCCCAGAATATGACTTAGAAAAACGTCAAGAAGTACAGGAAGGAATTGAGAAATTTAGAGCAGAAATTAAACTAGCGAAAGAGAAAGTTAAGGCTGAAAAACAAACAGCTACTAAGGAAAAAATTCTCGTTGCAGTTGCCACTAAAGGCGGTGGTTTAGTTAACCAACACTTCGGACACGCGAAGGAATTTCAAGTTTACGAAGTTGATGGAAATGAAGTTCGTTATGCAGGACATCGGCGAATTGATCAATATTGTCAAGGTGGATACGGTGAAGAAGCAACCGCAGACCATATAATGAAAGCAATTGCTGATTGCAAAGCGGTTTTAGTTTCCAAAATTGGCAACTGTCCTAAAGAGAAACTGCACGCAGCCGGCATACAGACTGTTGAAGCTTACGATGTAATCGAAAAAGTTGCTTTAGAGTTTTACGAGCAGTATGTAAAGGCGAAATAGTAATGAATATTTAGGAAGTCAAAAGGAGCCAGTGCGTTGGGCGGCTCTGCCGACTTGAAGCAACTGGCGTTCAAAAGTTTGAAGAATACTGTTCTTTTTACTTCTCACTTTTGCCTTCTCTATTTACCCATTACTACAGCCCAAAACCTCAAAGGAGAATAATCATGGCTTACACAATTACTAGCCAGTGTATTTCCTGTAATCTTTGTGTGTCTGTATGTCCTAATGGTGCAATTCAAGAAGTTGAAGGTAAGCACGTAATTGATTCTGAAAAGTGTACAAACTGCGCCAATACTATTTACACAGTTCCTCAATGTAAAGCAGTTTGTCCTACAGCTAGTGGTTGTGTAGAAGAATCAAAAGATTATTGGGAAATGTGGTTTGCTACTTATAACCGCGTGATTGCAAAATTAACCAATAAACAAGATTATTGGGAACGCTGGTATAACACTTATTCCCAAAAGTTAGCGGAACAATTGAAAAAACAACAAGCAGCGATTTAGGTGACAGGTGACAGGTGACAGGTGACAGTAAAGAAGTTTTTAGCAATTACCAATTACCAATTACCTATCACCAATTACCCAAATCCAATAAGTAATAAATCATAACTAAGTAAATAGTGAGTGAAATGTTAAAGAATTGCATCTATCTCGATAATAATGCAACCACAAAAGTAGATCCTCAAGTTGTCGAGGCGATGCTACCTTACTTGACGGACTACTATGCCAACCCTTCTAGTATGCACACTTTTGGCGGTCAATTAGCTAAAGATGTGAAAGTAGCTAGAGAAAATGTTGCAGCTTTATTGGGAGCAGAAGATTCATCGGAAATTGTCTTTACAAGTTGTGGTACTGAAGGTGATAATGCAGCTATTAGAGCAGCGTTATTAGCTCAACCAGATAAACGCCACATCATCACTTCCCAGGTAGAACATCCGGCTGTTTTAAATGTCTGCAAACAGTTAGAAACTCAAGGTTATCAAGTTACTTATTTGTCTGTTAATAATAAGGGACAAATAGACTTGAATGAGTTGGAAGCTTCCCTCACTGGCAACACTGCTTTAGTAACAGTAATGTATGCCAATAATGAAACTGGCACAATTTTTCCAATTGAAGAAATTGGTGCTAGAGTTAAAGAATATGGAGCTATTTTTCACGTTGATGCAGTACAAGCTGTAGGTAAAGTACCCTTGAATATGAAGACCAGTACAATTGATATGTTAACCATATCTGGTCATAAAATTCACGCTCCCAAGGGTATTGGTGCTTTATATGTAAAACGTGGTGTGAGATTCCGTCCTTTCTTAATCGGTGGACATCAAGAAAGAGGACGTAGAGCAGGTACAGAAAATGTTCCCGGAATTATCGCTTTAGGCAAAGCTGCGGAACTGGAACTGTTACACTTAGAAGAGGCGACAAAGAGAGAAAGAAAATTGCGCGATCGCCTCGAACAAAGTTTACTTGCTAAGATTCCTGATTGTCAAGTAAACGGTGATGTAAATAATAGATTGCCTAACACTTCTAATATCGGTTTCAAGTATATTGAAGGTGAAGCAATTCTGTTACTTTTGAATAAGCATGGTATTTGTGCTTCCTCTGGTTCTGCTTGTACTTCGGGTTCTCTTGAACCATCTCACGTTTTACGAGCAATGGGTTTACCCTACACTACTTTACATGGTTCAATTCGTTTCAGTCTTTGTCGCTACACCACTGAGGAAGAAATTGATCAAGTAATTGCAGTCATGCCAGAAATTGTTGAAAAACTACGTGCATTATCTCCCTTCAAAAATGATGATGCAAGTTGGTTACAACAACATGGGCAAACTTTAGTAAATAGGTAATGGGTAATAGGTAATGGGTAATGGGTAATAGCAAATATATTGTTTCAATTACCAATTACCAATTACCAATTACCAATCACCAATTACCAATCATCAATCCAAAATCTAAAATCCAAAATCCAAAATCCAAAATTAACTATGTGGGACTACACTGATAAGGTATTAGAATTATTTTACGAACCCAAAAACCAAGGCGCAATTGAAGATAATCATGAACCTGGTGTAAAGGTTTCTGTGGGTGATGTAGGAAGTATCGCTTGTGGTGATGCTTTAAGATTACATTTGAAAATTGAAGAAGCAACCGATAAAATTCTTGATGCTCGTTTTCAAACCTTTGGTTGTACCAGTGCGATCGCTTCTTCTAGTGCTTTAACTGAAATGGTTAAAGGTCTAACTTTAGATGCAGCTTTGCAGGTAACAAATAAGGAAATCGCTGCATATTTGGGCGGTTTACCTGAAGCGAAAATGCACTGTTCTGTTATGGGTCAGGAAGCTTTAGAAGCTGCGATTTATAACTATCGTGGTATTCCTTTAGCGGCACATGATGACGATGATGAAGGTGTCCTAATCTGTAGTTGTTTTGGAATAACTGATGCTAAGATCAAGAAAGCAGTAAGACAGAATAACCTCTTCAGTGCAGAACAGGTAACAAATTATGTAAAAGCTGGTGGCGGATGCGGTTCTTGTTTAGCGAAGATTGATGATATAATAAAAGAAGTTAAGCAAGAGTATGAGAAAGAAATCGCCAGTAAAAATAGCGCAACAGCTAACAAAGAAATTTCCACAGTAGGGCAACAAAAACCATTAACTAATGTGCAAAAAATCGCCCTAATTCAAAAAGTATTAGATGAAGAAGTCCGACCTGTTTTAATCGCCGATGGGGGAGATGTTGAACTTTACGATATTGAAGGCGATAAGGTAAAAGTAATTCTGAAAGGTGCTTGTGGTTCATGTCCAAGTAGCACTGCAACTTTGAAGATTGCGATTGAATCGAGATTGCGCGATCGCGTTAACAAAAACATCATTGTTGAAGAAGTTTAGTCACAATTGACAATTGAGAATTGACAATTGACAACTAACAAAACAGTAATTCTTACAACCCAATAAACACTATGAACACAACACAAAATCTATGTTTGGTAGAGCGATCGCCTCCATAAGCTGCGACGTTCTATTACACGCTCACTGCCGTAGATACAAGGCGTGAGAAACCAACAAACAAAAGACCAGTAAACCACTAATACTAGGAACTAGGAACAATGAGCGACGAAAAAATTAGACAGATAGCATTCTACGGCAAGGGCGGTATCGGTAAATCTACCACCTCTCAAAACACCCTCGCAGCTATGGCTGAAATGGGTCAACGCATTCTCATCGTAGGTTGTGACCCTAAAGCTGACTCTACCCGTTTGATGCTTCACTCTAAGGCTCAAACCACAGTATTACACTTGGCTGCTGAAAGAGGTGCTGTAGAAGACCTCGAACTCCATGAAGTAATGTTGACCGGTTTCCGTGGTGTTAAGTGCGTTGAATCTGGTGGTCCAGAACCCGGTGTAGGTTGTGCAGGTCGTGGTATTATCACCGCTATTAACTTCTTGGAAGAAAACGGTGCTTACACAGACTTAGACTTCGTTTCCTACGACGTATTAGGTGACGTTGTATGTGGTGGTTTCGCTATGCCTATCCGTGAAGGTAAAGGGGGGTTGTTTAGGGTTTTTGTTGGTGCAATTGTTTGAGGACTTTTGTTTTTTTGTTCCCTATTTTTGCCCTGGGATTTTTTGGGGAAATGGGGTTTTTGTTTGGGTTTTATGGTTTTGTTTACCCTATTTTTTACCTTGTGTCAAGGGGGATACATGATTTTTGCTAAATTGGTTACTGGTTACTCATTGGTTATTTTACAGTGATATTTGATTGTGAATAAACCATCAGAAATACAGCAAAATAAAACAAAAATAAAACATTTATTACATTTTGTTAAAAATGCCGATTCTCCCAGTTATCCTTTACATACATATATAATTATAGTGTATAATATATTCTTGTAAATTTTTATTATATTTTGACAGTCAAATGGAAGATACACGCAATAAAATTATCAGTTTTGTTGAATATGCTCGCCAGTTGAAGGGTGATGAAAAAGGAGAAGCACAGGTATTTTGCGATCGCCTATTTCAAGCATTCAACCATCAAGGTTATAAAGAAGCAGGAGCAGAATTAGAATATCGCGTAAAAGTTAAAGGCAAATCTACCAAATTTGCTGATTTACTTTGGCGACCTCGGTTACTAATGGAAATGAAAAAACGGGGTGAAAAACTAGAAAGACACTATCAACAAGCCTTTGAATATTGGCTGGAATTAGTTCCCCATCGTCCACAATATGTAATTCTTTGTAACTTTGATGAATTTTGGATTTATGACTTTGATATTCAATTACAAGAACCATTAGATAAAGTCACATTAGAAGATTTACAAAATCGTTATACCGTCTTAAACTTCCTATTTCCTGAAAATCGTAAACCGCTATTCAATAACAACTTAGTTGACGTTACACGCAAAGCAGCAGATAACGTTGCTCAAGTTTTTAATCGCTTAGTGGAAAGAAGAGAAAAAAAAGACATTGCCCAAAAATTTATTCTTCAGTGCGTTGTTGCCTTATTTGCAGAAGATATTGATTTGTTACCTAGAGGATTATTTAGTGAATTTTTAGATGATTGTCGTACTAATAAAATCAGTTCTTATGATTTAATTGGTGGACTTTTTAATCAAATGGGAAGTGACCGTCCTGCACCTCAAGATAGCCGTTATCGAAATGTTCCTTATTTTAATGCTGGTTTATTCTCTAAAGTTGAACCAATTGCATTAACTAGAGGCGAACTCGATTTATTAGCATCAGCAGCGTCAGAAAAATGGTCAAAAGTAGAACCTGCTATTTTTGGGACATTATTTGAATCTAGCATGGGCAAAGAAGAACGTCATGCTTTAGGCGCACATTATACCAGTCCCGCAGACATTCAAAAAGTAGTTTTACCCACAATTGTTAGACCCTGGCAACAAAGAATTGATGCAGCCAATAAGCTAAATGAATTACTAGCACTCAGACAGGAATTAATTAATTTCAAAGTCCTTGATCCAGCCTGTGGTAGTGGTAATTTCCTTTATGTTGCCTATAGAGAAATCAAGAGATTAGAAGCCAGTTTATTAAACAAAATCCATGATAATTTCAGTCTGCGAACTACATCTAGTATAGGTACAATATCTTTAGTAAAAACAAACCAATTTTATGGATTAGATATTAAACCATTTGCTGTAGAACTAGCAAAAGTAACTTTAATGATTGCTAAAAAATTAGCATTAGATGAAGAAAATCAGCTACTTAATGTAGCACAAACCAGTTTATCTTTAGAAATGGATCGCGCCCTTCCTCTGGATAATTTGGATCAAAATATTCGCTGTGATGATGCTTTATTTTGTGATTGGGTAAAAGCAAATGCAATTATTGGCAACCCTCCCTATCAATCAAAAAACAAAATGCAGCAAGAATATGGAGAAGATTATGTTAGTCAACTAAGAGAAAAATATCCAGAAGTACCAGGAAGAGCAGATTATTGTGTTTATTGGTTTCGTCGTACCCATGATGAATTAAGCACAGGTGGACGCGCTGGACTGGTTGGTACAAATACCATCCGTCAAAACTACTCCCGTGAAGGCGGTTTAGATTATATAGTCAATAATGGTGGAACAATTACCGAAGCAGTTTCTACTCAAGTTTGGTCAGGTAGTGCAGTTGTTCATGTTTCCATTGTTAATTGGATCAAAGGTGAAGAATCAGGTCAAAAGAAATTATATACTCAAGTTGGAGATGATGTAGATAGTCCTTGGGAAGTTGTAGAACTTGAGAAAATTAACTCTTCTTTATCTGCAAAACTTGATGTTACTCAAGCAAAAAAACTTTTAGTTAATATCAACTCAGGAGCTTGCTATCAAGGACAAACTCACGGACATAAAGGATTTTTACTCACTGCACAACAAGCGAAAATAATTGCTAAAGATGAATCTTCTCAATCTGTAATTCATCCTTACTTAATAGGTAATAGTCTATTAGGGAATTATAAAAGTCTTACATCTCGCTACTGTATTGATATGAATCATTGTCAAGATTCTGTTTCAGCTATGAAACATAGCCTAGCATTTGAACATATTCAGAAAAATGTTTTTCCAACCATAGAAAAGAATGCTAATGATGAGAGAAAACAAACTGGTAAAGAGAATGGTCCACGTCAATCACACTTTCGTCATTGGTGGAGATTTTGGAGAGGAAGGCCGGAAATGTTGGAGAAAATTTCTCTCATTCCGAGATATGTTGCTTGTGCAAGAGTAACTAAACGTCCAATTTTTGAGTTTGTTAGTTCTTCAATACATCCTAATGATGCTCTGCAAGTATTCCCGTTATCAGATGATTATTCTTTCGGAATTTTACAATCTGATATTCATTGGCAATGGTTTAATGAAAGATGCTCAACTTTAAAAAGAGATTTTCGCTATACTTCTGATACTGTTTTTGATTCTTTTCCTTTTCCTCAAAATCCCAAATTATCACAGGTGAAGAAAGTAGCCGCAGCAGCAGTTAAATTACGAGAGTTAAGACAACAAATTATGACAGAAAATAAATGGAGTTTACGCGAACTTTATCGCACCCTAGAAATACCAGGAAAAAACCGTCTTCGCACAGCACATGAAGAACTTGACAAAGCAGTTCGTGAGGCTTATGGTATGGAAAAAACAAAAGATGTATTAAAGTTTTTGCTGGAATTAAATTTTGAAGTCGCAGATAGAGAAGCAAAAAATTTACCTGTAATAGCTCCTGGTTTACCTCCCTGTGTAACTGATGCTAGTGAGTTTATTACAGATGATTGTGTGAAAATGCCAGATTGAAATTTAATGTTTTACATAAGGGATCGCTTTTCTGGTGTGTAGGTTGTGGAGAGCGATAGCTTTTCCGGTGTTATGGGTTGTGAGAGCGATCGCTTTTCCTCTGTTGGGTTGTCGGTGCGTTAGCGAAGCTTACCGCAGGTATCGCATTTCCGATGTTGTAGTTTGTGGGTGCGATCGCTTCCACTAAAAACGGTATAATACTTGTATTCTCAAGGATAAAGATAATGGAAATTGAAGAATTTAAAGCAATAATCAAAGAAAGTATCCGCGAAGTTTTGCGAGAAGAAAGAATGTTATTGTGTCAAATTCTCATACCCTATGTAAGTGACGAAGAACAAGAAGAACTAGATGAAATGTTTGGTTCACCATCAGATTATGAAGATGAAGAATTGGTTGATATGACAGAGTGGGTAAAACATGGCCATAAAATTTCGTAAGAATGCTGTTAAGTTTTTAGAAAAGGCAAATCTTGAAGATGCTGAGAAGATTCAAGAAAAAATATCTCAACTTCTAGCTTTTGTCGAAGAACAAGCCATTATTCCCTTTACAGAACTTGATATTAAAAAGATGAAGGGAGAGTGGGAAGGATTTTATAGATTACGTATTGGTAAAATCAGAATAGTTTTGACAGCTAATACACAATCTGGTGAAGTTGAAATTTTCACAATTGGTACAAGAGGAGATGTTTATAAATAAAGACTTTTCCGATGTTGTGGTTTGTGGAGTGCGTTAGCGAAGCTTACCGAAGGTATTGCATTTCTGATGTTGTGGTGTGGTTTTGATGGGTATTCAAGCAGATATGATATCACTTTACTTTTTTGGGAATGTCCTATAAGTTAAATCCCAATTTCTATTCGGCATTGCTGTAAAGTCTTCTCGATAATTGCGATTAGAAAACTGACGGAAAATTTCACCACCGATATATTGAGTATTCATCAAAAATTTACCAAGATCCAATCGTGAAAATTTTTGAGCTTCATACCGACTTTTAACATAATCAGGAAACTGTTGAACTACAAATAGCAACCAAAAATAAGTGGTATACGTAGAGGAAAAAAGACATCTCGAAACATAAATGTTTCTATATGGATAAGTGAAATTACTAAATCTGTTAAATGATATAGTTCTTTATATATCTGATTTACAGCGTTAAATAGCGGATTATATTTAAATGCACTGATGCCGCAGTTTAATCACTGTGTAATCGTTAAGTAATTATGCATAGGATGTGCAAAGGGTTATATCCCTTTTTGAATAAGCTCATCATCTACTTCGATTACAAGTTTCATCAAATCAATTTCTTCTGTCACTTTTGCACTCCGACCAAAAATTTACACTACACATTATAATTGTAAAAGTTTTTAGTAAACATGAGGATCTTTTGCTATGTCACTTTTAAAGCTACTACAGACGCTCATTTCCGGTACTCATAATCCTGAATTGGATGCGGCGCGAATAAATCATGACAGCTTGCCTCAAAGCGAATATTTTCAGGGTGAAAAACTTTCAAAAGACCAATTGGAAAGGGATAAACAGATAACTTCTCAAAGAGGTTATCAATTGGGGCGGAGTTTGATAGCAGCTATCGAAGAACATTACTCTGCTCCAGAACAACAGCGAGTTATTAATAATCTTGTGAAAGCAATAGTATACCTTGGTAATAACGCCAGGATATTTCCTGATATGGACTATAAGGATATTTGGTACACAGATTACTATGATCTAATTGAATTAGCGAAAGATATGGGTTTAGGGGATCGTACTTTACCTCACTGGCCTGAAGAATCAAATTCCTTTAATCGCTATCTAGAACTGACTACTTCTGATTTGGTTCAAATATTTCTGGGTTTTTTAGAAGAAGCTTTGCTTGATGAGTATAAATTTGGGGCAGATTTAGATAGCTGGGTTAGGTACTTATTAAGAGAAACGTTAAAATCGAGACAGCGTTTAGCTCGTGAACAACAAAAGCAGGACGAAGCTTTGCGCTTTTCTCCTACAATCTTCAAAACAACTCAGCAGAATAAAAGCAATAACAGTAAGTAAGACATATAAACGTTAAAAGGTCTTCTGGTATTGTAGTTTGTTGAGAGCGATAGCGAAACGCGACCCAAGAATCCCATTTCCGGTATTGTGGTTTATGGGTGCGATACCTTCGGTAAGCTTCGCTAACGCTTTTTTGGTGTTTGGTTATATCCGTGCTGTGCTAACACATTCAGAATATAGTGATCCGATTTGATTCATGAATTTTTCGTAGAGGCAGGGAACAGGGAACAGGGAACAGGGAACAGGGAACAGGGAACAGGAAAGAAGGCTGTCAGTATTTATGGTGAGCGAAGCCGAACCATGTACGGAGTTCTGTTCAAAAATCAAATATTAGTCCTATATGATGAAGGAAAGTGGAAAGAATAATGCAAACTTTAAACCTTGAAAAAACCATTAATGCTTGGTCATCCATTGCCGAAAACGTCTTTTTTACTCACACAGAAGAGGAATATGAACACTTAGTTGATATACTAGATTCTCTGATAGATCAAGTTGGTGAAGATGAAAATCATCCTCTTGCATCTCTGATGGAAGTCATAGGAGTTTTAATTGAAAACTATGAAAATGAACATATTCCTGAACTGCATATTCCTGAACTGTAGGAAATTATTAATTGACTATCCACCATTTTCAATCATCCAAACCAACATCCCTAAAATTTCATCTACAGGAGGTAAAGGATAATCAGCTAAATCAATAGTTACAATATCACCCTCTAACTTTAAAAATCGCCATTGTGTACCGCTACTAATTGCACCATAAACAATACTAAGAGGATTATGTTTAGCAAGATTAAATCTCTGTGCAGCTACCATCTCTGCAATACACTGTCCAAACCCAGTTCTTAAATCTGCTTTTTTGGCTTCTACAATCACAATTACAGGTGCTTCAATTTCCAACACTTCAGGAGAACGACTTAACAGAAAGTCACATATTCCATTTAATCCCACCGACTCATCAACTGTAAAATCTTCACCAGAAAATAAACTAATTTGCCGATTTAAAATTCTTCTTACTTCTAACAAAACTGGATAAATAATCCCTTCAGAACGTGCTTTTTCACTAGCAGAAGCAGCAAGGGGTAAACTTTCTGCTAAATATGCTGTTAACGTCGTAGAAGGTTCAATTTTGGCAACTTCAGGAATAAAACGCCCACCTTCCTGAGTTTTTAACCCAAAAGCTTCTTTAACCTTACCTATAGATGTAAATTGACTATAAGACATATCTTGTAACATTCCTAGTTTTATAAAATTATTTTTGCGCCTCAGTGTCTGTGAGTGAGGCTAATATCTTATCTTAACTCAATTTTCATCAAACTGTGTCCCATCTGCAATTTCAATCTTTCATTCTCAATTCTTAACCTCTCATTTTCCTGTTCCAACATTATTACCATCTCTTGCAATTCTTCAACTTTCGATTTTTTCTTAATTGCTTCCTCAATTGCAACCTTCCGATTTTCCAAACTAAACCACTTCTGATAAATGGATGTGTGCATATTCACAGAATGACCCAAATTATCAGCAGCAGCTTTAATGGGAATCCCCATTAAATGCGCTCGAATTGCCCAAGCGTGACGTAAATCATAAGGTTGAAAATTCACACCCACAAATCTAAACCATCTATCTGTACCATGTCGCGCAGCGTTGATTTCTTTACTCGTTATTTTATCTTGAATTTTCAATTTCAATAATTCAATTGCTTCTAAATCTGTTTTTAAATTAAACTCTTCTACCCAACGAGTATATAATGGTAAAGCTTCCCTTTCTCCGGTTTTACATTCTTCATTAACTCGCCATGTATTCATGGTATTATCGGCAGATAACCACCAATCTAAATCCGGTTTGACAAAAATTTCAATCGGTCTTAAACCATAAGTTGCTAACATTCCATAAACCCATCTCCACAATTTCCAATTATTTCTATCTTCTCTAGTTGTTAACTTACTTGGTCGGTTAATGGCGTAATTTTCAAACTTCAAATATTCTTTTTCAATTTCCACATCAGTGGGTATATCGCGTTTACGTTTTGCAGTAGGTTTAATTTTTAAATTGCTTAATTCAGGAACTTCTAAACCAGAACATTTACACAAAACCCGAATTACTTTAATCAATTCATTTTTCACACTATCAGAAGATTGGCAATTTTGCACAGCTTCGATAAAATTAGCATCTATCGCTAGTTTATCCTTGGGTAAATGCTTTTGAGCAATATAAAAATAACTGCTAAAAGTATTTTCACTTTTTAAAGTTTTTTTCCGAGTTTGGAAATAACGTTTCTCAAAATCTGCAATTAAATCACCAATGGTTTTTAAACTAGCTTTAATTCGAGTTTTTCCTAAATATTTATCATTCCAGTGAAATTGCCTTCTAGCAATTAACTTTCCTAATTCATAAGCCTCTTCTTCCGCAGTATTCAACCCATCAAAATTAAAAGGAATACCCAAAGAAATATCATATTGTTTTGTACCACTAGCATTTTTATCAATATCCCCTGGTTTAATAGGTAAGGTGCATCTCAACTGTAAAGAATTGCCAGATTTGCGGATATAAACACCAACATTAGCCGCTTTTAATCTACCATTAATTGCTTTTAATTCTGTAGTTAATTTTGCCGTTAGATGATTTTCTTGTTCATTTACTGCTTGCATTCTACCTAAATATCCCCCATCGGTAATAGCTGTTTGGTGAAAATCGGCAAATGCTTCCTGTGTTCTGTCCATACCCTAGATTTACCCTAATAAAAAAACCGTTCACTCTAGACAATGATTACCGCAAACATAGTCTAAAATGAACATTCTACAGCTATTTTTATGAGATAAATAATCTTTGCCGTGAAGGTAAAGCACAAGAAATCTACATCGTTACCTCTGGTGAAATGATGGCGATGTACGCTGCAAACAACATCGCTCGTGGTATTTTGAAATATGCACACTCCGGTGGTGTACGTTTAGGTGGTTTGATCTGTAACAGCCGTAAAACTGACCGGGAACACGAACTCATCGAAACCTTGGCTAAACGTTTGAACACCCAAATGATTCACTTCGTACCTCGTGACAACATCGTTCAACACGCAGAATTGCGTCGTATGACCGTTAACGAGTACGCTCCTGACAGCAACCAAGCTAACGAATACCGTGCATTAGCTAAGAAGATCATCGAAAACAAGAACCTCACCATTCCTACCCCAATAGAAATGGATGAATTAGAAGCTCTGTTGATCGAATACGGTATTCTTGACGATGATTCTAAGCACGCTGAAATCATTGGTAAGCCCGCTTCTGCAACCAAGTAGTATTCAGTAATTGAGGAATAGGAAAAAGGAAAACTCTACATCACTTCCTTTTTACCTTCCTTTCCTTCCCTACCTTGGGGATTAACTTCCCCATCCCTACCTAACCAATATCTAAAAGAGCTAATAGAGGCCAGACATGACTCCTCCAGACAACAAGAAGATTGTTGAAGAAAGAAAAGAACTGATTAAAGACGTTCTTAAAGCTTATCCCGAAAAGGCTGCTAAGAAGCGCGAAAAGCACCTGAATGTACACGAAGAAGGTAAAACAGATTGTGGTGTTAAATCTAACATCAAATCCTTACCTGGTGTAATGACCGCTCGTGGTTGTGCTTATGCAGGTTCTAAGGGTGTGGTTTGGGGTCCTATTAAGGACATGATCCACATCAGCCATGGTCCTGTAGGTTGCGGTTACTGGTCTTGGTCTGGTCGTCGTAACTACTACTTAGGTACAACTGGTGTTGATACCTTCGGTACTATGCACTTCACTTCTGACTTCCAAGAACGCGACATCGTGTTCGGTGGAGACAAGAAGTTATTGAAACTGATCGAAGAATTAGAAGAATTATTCCCCTTAAACCGTGGTGTTTCCGTTCAATCTGAATGTCCCATCGGTCTAATTGGGGATGACATCGAAGCGGTTTCTAAGACAGCTGCTAAAAAACTCGGTAAACCCGTTATTCCTGTACGTTGCGAAGGTTTCCGTGGTGTGTCTCAGTCCTTGGGTCACCACATCGCTAACGACCAAATCCGTGACTGGGTATTCCCCAGAGCAGACAAAGCTAAGAAAGACGGTACTCTCAAGTTTGAAGGTACTCCTTACGACGTAGCAATCATCGGTGACTATAACATCGGTGGTGACGCTTGGGCAAGCCGTATCCTGTTAGAAGAAATTGGTTTGCGTGTTGTTGCTCAGTGGTCTGGTGACGGTACTATCAATGAGATGTTGTTGACTCCTAATGTGAAGATCAACCTCATCCACTGCTATCGTTCTATGAACTATATCAGCCGTCACATGGAAGAAGCTTATGGTATTCCCTGGATGGAATATAACTTCTTTGGTCCTACCAAGATTGCTGAATCTTTAAGAGCGATCGCTGCTAAATTTGATTCTAAGATCCAAGAAAACGCTGAGAAAGTTATTGCTAAATATCAGCCTTCTATGGATGCGATCGTTGCTAAGTACCGTCCTCGTTTGGAAGGTAAGACAGTTGCAATGATGGTTGGTGGTTTACGTCCCCGTCACGTTGTACCCGCTTTCCAAGATTTGGGTATGAAGTTGGTAGGTACTGGTTATGAGTTCGCTCATAATGACGACTATAAACGTACTACTCACTACATTGAAAACGGTACTATCGTTTATGACGACGTAACCGCTTTTGAATTTGAAGAGTTTGTTAAAGCTCTGAAGCCAGACTTAATTGCTTCTGGTGTGAAAGAGAAGTATGTATTCCAAAAGATGGGTCTTCCTTTCCGTCAAATGCACTCTTGGGATTACTCCGAACTTGATGATGTTTGTTGAAAGGTGCGGTAATTTTAGGTTTTTTAGTTGGGCAATTTTGAGATTTTAATTTTTAGCCTAAATTGATTTTATTATGTTCTAATATAACATTGTTTATGGATAACTGCAAGTGGTAAATGTTTGATTTTATCAGTGTTTGAGGGAATTGCTTAATTTTGTTGTTTGGTGATTTGGTAAAATTGGATAATTTTTAAAATTGGATTTTTTTAGACTAAATAGTAGGGTGGGTTTAACGAGTGTAGCTGTCATGGGTAAATTATCTTTAGTTTTCTTGATTTTATCATTGAGTATTTGAGAAAGTGCGTTAGCGAAGCGCACCGAAGGTATCGCACTATAACTTCGCTCGGCTAATTTAGTAGCTGTTCTCGCATCTGCTGCACTTTCAACTATCACAATCACCTCAACCATTGACTTCTCCTTCTAATACCCAATCTTCCCCTTCAGCATCCCAAAATTCACCTGTTGTCAAGGTTTCTTTTGCCCATTCTACATCAGGATGTTCATCCAAACGTTTAGCAACTGTAAAACCTGATTTACTGTTATTTAAAATGTGGACTTGAGAAGGTGCAAGTGCATCAATTATATAAGGAGAATGGGTAGAAAAAATAATTTGTAGGTTAGGATTTTCTGCGATAATTTCTTTAAAAACTGTCATTAATTGACGTTGTGCCTGGGGATGAAGTCCCTGTTCCACATCATCTAATAATACTAAATTAGGTTGAGTAGGATTCATTAATACAGTTAATAATCCTAAAGTTAACATTGTTCCTTCGCTAATTGCATGGGCGGGAATACGTTCACCTGTATTCATATCTAACACTACTTCTTGTCCGGTCATTTCCTGAGTTTCATCATAGGAAATAGAGCGACCATCAACTTCTATTAAGCGTTGACGAATGACTGGAACTTTTGCCCGTTTAATACCAATTTTTTGGACATTTGGTACAACTTTTTTTAACATTTCTTCTATAATTTTAAATTTATCTGGTGCTTCATCACGGAGAAAATCTAAGGTAGGTGCTAATCCTGATCCATCAAATTCTACTCTGGGGGTAATTTCATCACTATAAGCTGGTTTGGCGAGATTATTGGCAGCTAATTTGAGATAAACTGTATGTCGTAAAGACTTACGAATTACATCTGGAGAATTACTGAAAGAACTTGTCCATCCTGCTAAATTTTCTTTTGTTTCATTTATTATATATGATGCTGTGGGATGCCAATAATCATTATTTTCTTGTTTCCAATTATAGGCAGCTTGCCAATTTTGGCGATTTTTATAACCCCAAAAACCACTTGCAGTAACAGACATATCTTTTTCACCAATTGTTGTAATAAATTGGGGCAATTTATCATACTGAAAAATATTTTTAAAGGGTGAGGCAGTTAGTCTGCTGAGATTATGTAATGCTTGGAGAACGCTGGTTTTACCAGCACTATTTTTTCCTACAAGTCCATGTAATTGGGAGTTATCGAAACTAAACTCTGTTGATTTATGGCTTTTGAAATTATGAATATTTAGGCTTTGTAACATATTGTTGGTTTTATTTGTTCTCTTTTTATTTGAATCCCTTGAGGTGCTTTTATTTCTTTCATTGATGTTATCCATTCTATAGATTGATTTCTAGATGTAATATATTAAGATTAACTTCAATCATAATTTGCATGATGAATTGTTTCTATCTAAATATTAGATTAACATAGTATAACACAGCACTAAGTTATCCTATTATGCCTTAACAAAAATATACACTTAACCACCAATCAAGATGAGGATTAGTCTGTAACTTGGGTTAAGCAACAATACAACCCAACATTATTTAAAAAACAATAAATCACATCCTGTAAATCCCAAAATCCTGGACATCCTGATTCAGACAAATGCTACAATTAACAAATCACCACAAGGAGTAAAAAACTATGCCCATCATGACAATTAAAGATGTGGAAAAACTACAAAGTGCAATCAATGAGGCTGGTTTAGATTATGATCTAGAATTAGAAAATGGGAGCATTTCTATTATGGGTCCATCGGATATCGTTTCTAGTGAAATTGGTATTCTTTTTAGCCGACTATTAGCAAACTGGGTTTATCCCCGTCGTTTAGGAAGAGTTTTTGATTCTGCGGGTGGTTTTATTTTACCAGATAGCAATTTAACAGCACCAGATGTTTCTTTTGTGCGTGCTGCAAGGTTGCGTCAAAGTCCCCGTTATTTTGGTGAACTTGTGCCTGATTTAGTAGTAGAAATTAAATCTCAAAGTGATAGAATTAAAACCTTAGAAAAAAAAGTTATCAATTTTATTAATTTGGGTGCAGTGGTGGGAATTTTAATTGATCCTGATGAAGAAACTGTTACGGTTTATCGTTCGGAAGGTGAACCAATGGTTTTTAACAACAATGATGTTTTAACTATTCCTGAACTTTTACCAGGTTGGGAATTACCTATTTCTGAATTATGGCCTCCTGTTTTTACTGAGGAAGAAATAGAAAGTTAGTTTTAGTTGATTTTCAAATTATGTGTAAGTTGGTAAGGTGTGTAAAACAGATAAGTTAGTAAGAAAATGATTAAATTTATAATCTTTATCATCTGATTATAATCTGACACACCTTTAGGCAAAAGTTAAGAAATAAACGAACCACAGAGAACACAGAGAAATGAGGTTTTAAGAGAGATTTTCATAATTCTTTCTTGGTGGAAATCTTCATATTCTTTTGTTTTCCTTTAATCAGGAAAAGCTAAACCAGTGCGCGGATCACGAATATATAAACCTAGTGTTAAACTCCGCATTACTTCATCCCAAACAGGTGTTAATTGTTCTGCTTGATCCGCCCAATAATCAAAGGTAATTAAACATTGAATATTAGAACCTAAACCTACACAAATTCTAGAATATGCTTCTCTAGGTTCTGCTTGGGTATCAATAAATTTAATTTGTCCCCACATGATTTTTGCTGTTTGGCGTTTAACTTGTATGATTTCCCCTGTTTCAATGACATCACGCTTATCATCTTCTATGATTTTTTTTAAGGTGCGTTTGAGGGGGAATAATGTCCAATCATTGGGGGGTAAATGATTATAGGAAATTTCTAAACAACAATCATCATTAGGTGGTTTTTTATCTGTGAATTTAAAGGATTTTTCTTTGGGTTCAAATACCCAATCTTGGGGAACGTTAAACCGCACTGCACCCCTACCAGCGACAAATATTTTATAATCTTCAGGTCCTTCCCAATGATGGTTTGGATCTAGTTCGAGGGTTTCTTTAATCCATTGCAGGTTGCTTTTTTTACGCTTGGACATAATTTTCATGTTCTCCTTTGTTTCTAGATTTAAGATTCGAGTTTAATTTTCTGTTTCTGTCTCTAATTCTACACCTTCATATAATAATTCAATGGGAAATTCAAATTCAATGCTTGATAATGTAATTATATCTCCAGTCGTGTAGGGATAGTAAAGCCACATTCTCCCTTCTCCTCGACAATAACGCTCAACATATATTCTTTCCGAATCAATTAAAATATATTCTTGTAGGGAGGGAATTGTTAAATAATATCTGAATTTTTCTCCTTTATCTTTATTGGTTGTACTGGGAGAAAGCACCTCTACAATTAATTGCGGATGTTGAATAAATTTGCGAGCGTTGATATCTTCATGGTGACAACTAACAACAAGATCAGGATAGAAGTAGATGCTGTTGGGATTAACTTGTACTTTGACATCTGATACGTTGACTCGACAACCTTGAGGATGGACATGAGAATATAAAGGTCTGTAAAGATTGAGAGCAATATCATTATGGGGAATTGTACCACCAGTCATGGCGAAAACTTCGCCGTTGATGTATTCATAGCGAATATCTTGGTTAAGTTCCCATCTGAGATATTCCTCAAAGGTCATTTTTGGCTGTTTTTGGGGAATGGCTATCATATCAGAATTTTGAGAAGTTTGTTTTGATTATAGCTACAAATTTAATATTTTTTCTTGATTCACTGGCTGGTTATGTTGATGATTGCATTTCTTTAGAAAGATTTAAGATCCAGCAGTATTCCTGTTAATGACAATACACCGTAAAATATTAACGAACGTGATTTTTATGACATTTTTCCAATGAAAAACAAATTGACTTCTAAGCATCCTCGACTGTTGCAGTTGGTTGTGAGTGTTTTAGTGTTTTTTTTCGTTTTCACAACTGGGGTAAAAGCAGAAACTGCGAGTTCTACAGCGCCAGTCACTTTTGCTGCTTATGGTGATATACCTTATTTGGTGAAGTTGGCAGATGGTAGGACTGATGAGCAGGTTTTAATAGAAGATATTGCGCCAAAATTTCGTGAGAATGATGATATACCTTTTGTGATTCATCTAGGTGATCTTGGTCGTCCACAAGAAGCTTGTTCTGATGCTTGGTTGGAGAAGAGTCAGACTTTTTGGAAAAATGAAATAGTTAAACCAGTGTTTTATACACCAGGGGATAATGATTGGACTGATTGCGATCGCGAAAACCTCAAGGTACGACAATCAGAGTTAGAAAGATTGAATGCTATTCGACGGGTATTATTTAGTCAGCCTAAAAGTGTCAATCCTGAATGGCGATATGAACAACAAAGCAGTTTACCAGAAAATGAGACTTGGTTTTATAAAGGTGTCCGGTTTGTAACGCAACATATTGTGAGTACAGATAATGGTCGGACTGAGATATTTCTTGATGATCCTCAGACAGTTGAAAAACTGACAGATGCACGAGATAAAGAAAATGAAATTTGGCTCGATCATGCTTTTGATTTAGCTAAAAATAGTGATACATCTGCTATAGTTGTAGCGACTCAGTTAGATCCTTTTGCTCCTGATGGTAGCACCGGAGATGTGTACAGCAGATGTTTGAATAACCATGCTTACAAAGGATTTTGTGAACAGTTAGAGACATTGGCAGCAAAGTTAGATAAACCTGTTTTATTGCTGCATGGTGATACCAATGCTTACTGTTTTGATCAACCTTTTCCTGTGGCTAAAACTCCAAAATTATGGCGTTTAAATGCACCTGGTGATTTTAAGGTGATTGATGCTTCTTTGATTTCTTTTGATCCCACAAGTTCTGCACAACCTTTTAAAGTGACTGGACTTTTATCAGGTCAAGTTCCTCCTCAAGTCTGCGATTACAGTAGATAATTAATATCAGACGATCGCTTTTTTTGAATTAATACTTAATTAATTTGATAATTTGGCGATCGCATAACACAATGCAAATGTCACACTTTTTGAGTTGGCAAAGGTGCTAATTTTTACCTATTCTGGTTGACAGTTTTATAGCCGTAGACAGAGCAGTTAGGACATCAATGAATCATGAAACTCTCAACCCAATAGACATCTCCAGAAAAGAAATTATGGAACTTATTTATGGGGGCAGGGCGAAGCTTATGGAATATCTAGATGTCTGATTTTTCCGTTAAATTATCGCCCATAAGCTTCGCCCCTACAACTTATGACAAATTAATACATTCTATTTTGGAGATGTCTAATAGACATCATAATTGCACAGAATATTGCACAGAATGTAGAGAAGAGAGTTCTTACCTATGGAACATCTCTATATCTCTACAGTGATTTATGTTTAGTTTCACCAACCTGCTATTTTTCTGATGAAACAGGTGATTTTAATCTTTGTAGGGCAGGGAGGAATGGTGTACTACAATACGCAGTTTACCATTGGTATCCTTGATGAACTTCCAGGTTTTGTCCACTGTGGTTACTTTACCAGTCTTGTCAGTAATTAAGACATTGCCCATTGTTGTAGCTACATTACCAACAATGAAGATTCCAGCGTTGCGAATTTCTACCTTTCGCCATCCGTTGAGGGCAAAGCCAGTATCATTAGGGAAAGAAGAATCGTCGCCCACGAAATAAGCCAATGCACCTTGGCGTGTTGTGCGGAAAGTCTGTGGTGCTTTTGTCAAAGTTGGCTTGAACAGCACTGCACCCATCTGATAACCATAGGCTTGATCAATAATCTTCTCGGCTAATGCCTTAGCTGCGGCTTTTCCCTTCTGATCGTAGGTGGTGGAGATGGCGACTAATGCATCTCCCCAGGCTTTTTGGGCTGCCAGAACTTCAGACTCAGTGATGGTCATATTGACTACTGAAGTTGAGGGGGTTGATGAGTTGGAATTAAGGATGATGTTATTAACTTGAGCTTGAGCTATTGACGGAGTAGCAGCTAACAAGGCCATAGCAGCAGCGGTGACGGAAAGATTGATTCGCATACTTATAAAAAAAACCTATCGGTTATATTTAACGATCACATTAAACCACATTAGAAATCTGGTAAAAATTATCGTAGGGACAATTCATAAATTGTCCATATAATGTCTATAGATATCTATTGTTTCAATAAACTCTATTAATACTTAGAAACTAATTTAAAAGTTACTTAGTGCTTCCAAAATATCAATGAAGATATCGTCAAGTTCTCCTATTGCTGCTAATTCTATTGCTTCTTCTGGTTTTCAGCACCCCCTAATTATTATTTTTGCAAAAAGCTCAAAGGGCAGAATTTAAAGCCCAAAAAGCAGAAATATCTGATGAAAAAGTTCAAGGGTTAGCAGCAAATTTGCAGGAATTAAATATTGATTCAGATACAATTTAATTTAAATCAGGACTTACGTAAAAGGGAACGAAAGTAGGGGTAATACCCTTCGGAAAGCAAGCTACATGAATTACCCCTACACAAGAATAAGGTTTTAAGTCACATCTTGCGTAAGTCTTATAAATGTCTTATAAATGTCTTATAAATATCTAATAAATATCTAACTTTTCCAGGAAGTCGGGGATCTAGTCTAGTTGTAATCTAGTTTGTGGTAAAATTTTCTAATCACAGGTGAAACCTCTAAACTCACTTCTGCATTTATTTGTTGGGTAGAAAGAAGGAAACGCCTTTTTAGGGATTGAATACTAGTAACTATTAGCTCATAAACCTGATGACTATTTTCCAGTTCACTTAATAAAATTGAGCCATTTTGACTAGCTATAAAATGTAGTAATTCTACTTCTGATGGTGGCAAAATATCTAAACTTTGCTCTAAAAAAGCCGTTAGTTCAATATCTATAAAAGGTTGATCTAGCTGCAAAAATTTATTGGTGTCACCTGCAAATAATTCCTGAATAAGATAACCAATTATTTGTAAATATTGGGGAGTTCCTTGATAAATATTCAGCAATTTTTGATAATTTTCTTCATTTTTCAAGCCAAATTTTTTAAGAATGTTTACACCATCATCATCTAATCCCAATAATTCCAGGGTGAAAACATGACTATGATCAGTTTGTGGTTTAGATAATTCACGAATTTCCTCACTACTATTGCCATTATTGAGGTAACAGGACTAACAGGTAATTTAGGATCTAATAACTTTATTGTTATAAATTAATTACCGTCAAATTAGCCACTTTATTTGAGTCCGATCGCTTATCAATAGAGTTATTCAGATCCCCGACTTCTTAGAGAAGTTGGGGATCTAAGCGAGGATAAATTACATCCTGTCAACTATCAGACAAATTCCCACAGCGATCGCTCATCATTAATTATCCTCAAATTAGCAACCTCATCCTGTAAATCCTGAAATCTTGGAAATCCTGATTCAGACAAATTCCCACAGCGATCGCTCATCATTAATTATCCTCAAATTAGCAACCTCATCCTGTAAATCCTGAAATCTTGGAAATCCTGATTCAGACAAATTCCCACAGCGATCGCTACCAATTAATCACCATCAAATTAGCAACCTCATCCTGTAAATCCTAAAATCCTGGAAATCCTGATTCAGACAACCAGAGCGATCGCCACCAATTAACCACCGAGTCCCTCATCCTGTAAATCCTGAAATCCTGGAAATCCTGATATGGCTTGCGCCACGCTACGCTATCAGACAATTAATCAGCGTCAAATTAGCAACATCATTTACAAACAGATCCCTCATCCTGTAAATCCTCATCTAGCTTGCACCACGCTATCAGACAAATGCTACAATTAATCCGTAACGACAAGAAGTAACCAAAATGGAAAGTAGAATCACTATTCATCCAGACATTTGTAATGGACGACCCATTATTACTAATACTCGAATTTCTGTACAAACAATTATGGAGTTTTTAGGCGCTGGTGATTCAATTGAGGAAATTCTGGAAGAGTACCCCTCTCTACAACGAGAAGATATTTATGCTTGTATTCAATTTGCAGCAAAGTTGATGGGGAATCATTATCAAGTGAGAAAAATCGCATGAATGGGTTTTTATTCGATGAAATTTTAGTGGCTGATCATCAGTTAATTAATGTTTATTTGGATCAGATTGAAGCTTTTAAATAATTAATGTTTGATACTAGAAAGCGATCGCTTAAATAGAATATGTCACTCAACAATTACCAAGCTGATATTCTTATCGTTATTCAAAAATACCTGAATCAAGGGTGGATTATATCTTTTAATTTTTCCTTAGATGCTAGATCAAACTATGTCGGGTTTATCCAGGGAAATTTAGGCTTTTTACGGGGGAGTCGCTTATTTTTCAAAGAACATATTGATCTACAAGAATCATTAGCAAAGCTCTCTTATTCATTCCATTATCAAGACAATGAAAACAACTTAATATTTCGCTATGATAATGCAAAACACAAACCTGATTTGGGCTACGCAGATCATAAGCATATTAAAGATGAAATTATCCCATCTAAAATTCCAGAGCCTCTGTAAAGGAAAATCTTTGAGGTTTATTCATGTTCCTTTTGTTTATCAGCTTCTAGCAGTTGGGCTAGTTGATGTGCAGCAGCATGAGAATTTAGCGGGGACACAATAGAATAAGTTGCTCCCTGTTCTAATGATGGTTCTTCATCTTTAGCTAATTCTGATACTAGAAACTGCATAACTTTTAGCTTATCTGCACGAGTTAAATTTCGCAGGGTGGGAAATAGTTCTATGGCGTTCATAATTTTCATGGTAGAGAGAATTTTATATTTCTATTTTTCCACAAGTTTCATGATTGTGGGTTAGTGAAGCTCACGGTGCGATCGCATTTGTTATGACTGGATGGTTTTAAGTTGTCTTGATTTTATCATTGGATATTTAGGATGAGGCGATCGCACAAATTACTCTGATTCTTGTGGATCATCTTCAGGAGGATGTAGACCGCTTTCAACCCATCTTTGTCGAGATTTTTGAATAAATTTTTCTCCTCGACGTTCATCATTTAGATCAAGACGTTCACAAGTTGCCCTTCCTGTAGGAGTCGTACCAAGAATACACAAACCGTCAGATGTCCAAATAAAATGTTCAGACCAAATTTGCTGACGAGGGTTAAATAAAGGAGTTTCTTTTCCCGTATCAGGATCAATACCTGTAGTGAAGTTGTAGCGTCTTTCGTTGCAACGACGACAGGCCAGAGCAAGATTATCGGGACTATCCGTACCTCCCAGAGATTGGGGTTGCAGATGGTCAATGGAAAGGGGTGCTGTGCTGAGAAGTTCAGGGTAGTGACAGTATTCACAGCGACATTGAGCGCGTTGTCTCACCTGCTCATAAAGAGATTTAGGAATGGGCATTTTCTTGAGCAGCAACAGCAGCGTTAATATAACTGAATATGTCGTCAAGTTCTCCTATGGCTTCTAATTCTATTGCTTCTTCTGGGGTGAGGGTATTCAATTTATTTTTATCAAGGAGTTCTTGCATCCGTTCTCCTAGTTGATCGGTAAATTTGAAGAGGGTGAGGTTATTAATACGCTTGATACAGATTCCTTCTGGTAGGAATTGGGAGGGTTTAACCAGTGTAGCTGTCATTGGTGGATTGTTTTGAGTTTTCTTGATTTTATCATTGGATATTTAGGATGAGGCGATCGCTCATTTTAGTTTGGAGCTTGGAAAGTGCGATCGCTTTTTGGGTTGAAAAAACCCAACATTAACTTATCTAGGGTTTGCTGAATAAACCTAAAACCTTGATATATCAAAGGTTAGAGGCTGATAAACACAGAAATTAGTGCAAGGGTTTGGAAGGGTATACCGGAAAAAGTGTGCATTTTTTGGGATTTCAAGAGATGGCAAAGAAATTTTCAAATCTCCTCCTGACTCCTGACTCCTGACTCCTGACTCCTATGCCCTCACGGAAAGACTTTCTCAGCAACCCCTATCTATTCCCAATCTTCATATTTCAAACTTTCAATACGGCTAAATTCACGGGTATTGTGAGTAACTAGAGTGAGATCATTTGCTAATGCGATCGCCGCAATTAACAAATCATTAGAACCAATGGGAATACCTAAAGAATCCAGACGAGCGCGAATTTGTCCAGCAATTTTTGCCGCTTGACGATCTAGGGGTAAATCAACAAATTCAGCAAGTAAATTTTCTAAGTGAGATAAGTTTTTATTAACATTTGCACTTTTGTAAGCTCCATAATATAGTTCGCTGTACACCACAGTACAAATATAAATTTCTTGAACAGGAATTGATAAAAGTCGTTTAGTAACAGGTGAATTTCGAGAATTGAGAATTTGAATACAAGCATTTGTATCTAAGAGATAGGCCATTGAATTTCCTCCCGTTCTTCAAACTGAAGCTGTTCTGGAATTTCAATCATTTCACCTTCCCAACTACCTATTACTTCTTCTAAAAATCTTCGAGAATATCCTAACTCTTCTGGAGATTTATTTTCAGATTTTAATGATGTTTTGGCAATACGTTGAAATACAATCACCATTTCTAATTCTTCATTAGCAAACTCAGGAGGAAGTTCGATTTTGACTATCCTATCATTACCAATTTGTGCTTTAATTTTCATGCTTTCCATAGACTTATCTCCTTAATCTATAACCGTTGATAATCAGCTTTTTCAGCAGCAATATAACCTTCAATTTCTTCTCGATTAGCATGATAATAAGTTAAAGCTGCATACACCTGAACAAGAGTTACATGAGTCATGCGTTCAGTGATTTCTTCCGCATTTAATCCCATTTTGTACCAAGCAGCTGAATTACCTTGAGTGGCTTGGGTTTGTAAATATGCCATAATGATGATAGCAAAAGGATTTTTACTTTGTGCTAGGGTATCATGGCTATAATCTAATAGTTTAACACTGGGAAATTGCAAATGAGTGGTAAATCCCCACTGACTATAACCATAAGATGCTGGTTTCCAATTGGGGTTATCATCTCCTAAAACTGCGAAACTAAAGACTTTAAGACGATAGCGATTAAATAAACGATGATTATAAATAGACATCTCCACAATAGAATGTATTAATTTGTCATAAGTTGTAGGGGCGAAGCTTATGGGCGATAATTTAACGGAAAAATCAGACATCTAGATATCCCATAAGCTTCGCCCTGCCCCCATAAATAGGTTCTATAATTTCTTTTCTGTAGATGTCTAATATACATCCTTTCCGCAAAATCGTCTTGTTCTTGTCCTTGTATTTCTATGTGAATCAGAACTAACGCTTTTTCTCCATTCCGCAGGGTGACTTTTACCAGTTTATCCGCTAAACGTCTTCCTGTTTCTGCATCTCTAATTAGTTCTTGTAATTCGGTGTCTAGAGTTTCATATCCTTTTTCCCAGTTAATATCTTGATAAACTTCAGGAAAACAGTATTCTATAAATTGTTCTAGATAAACTGTAATCGCTTCTTTCCACGCGCTGTCATAGTCTGAGTTTGGTTGGTAGTTCATCCCTGAAAATATATTTTTTGATATCCTGCAACTATAACATATTAAATCCTAAAAACTACCTTTATAAATCATTTCAATTTTTAATTTTTCTAACTCAAGTTTTAACCTTTCATTCTCCATCTTCAAAACCAAATTTTCATCCTTAATCACCTCAACCTCATTCCGCTTACTCAAAGCTTGATTTATTGCCAATTTCCGCATATCCAAAGAAAACCAACGTTGATAAGTTTTCGTGTGAATCTGCACACTATGACCTAAATTATCTGCTGCTGCTTTAATCGGAATCCCTAAAATATGCGCTCTAATTGCCCAACCATGCCGTAAATCATAGGGTTTAAAATCTAAACCGATTTTCCTAAACCACCAACTAACTCTTTGAATTAAAGCGGTAATTTCTGCATGATTATTTTGATCTTTTTTACTAATTGCTGTCACCAACATTTCTAAATACTGGGGATTTCTTAAATCAAATTCCTCAATCCATTCTTTATATAAAGGTAATGCTTCCCTTTCTCCCGTTTTACAATCTTTATCAACCTTCCAAGTTAAATCTATATTTTCATTACTCAACCACCAATTAACATCAGGATTAATAAAAATCTCACGGGGACGTAAACCAAAAACCGCCAACATTCCATAAACCCAACGCCAAAGTAACCAGCTATCTTTTACATCTTGATTAACTTGTTTACCTCTATTATTTTCATATTCTTCAAATTTATAAAACCCTGCGACTATTTCCTTATCTGTAGGAACATTTCTAGAGTTAGTTTCTGGGGTTTTAGCATAGTTAGTTAAGTTAATTTCAATCTTAAAAAGTTGACAAAATACAGAAATAGCCCTCACAGCATTATATCGCGCCCATTCCTTATCAATTTTCTCAATTGCATGAATAAAATTTTCCCCAATTGCTAAATCATCTGCATTGGTATAGCGTTTGATTCGAGTATAATAATAAAAGAAAGTATGCTCACTTTTAGTTGTGCGTTTATGGGTTTTAAAATATTCAATTTCAAACTGTTCTAATAATTCGCCAATAGTTGGTAAATCATTTTTTCTAGTTTCCTTCCCTAAATATTTATCATTCCAAACAAAGGTTTTTCTGGCAATTAACTTTCCTAACTCATAAGCTTCTTCTTCTACGGTTTTTAATCCCTCCAAGTTAGCAGGAATGTTTAAACTGATGTTGTATTGCTTTTTACCTGTTTTTCTGATATCAGCATCTCCTGGTTTCAGGGGTAAAGTTGCCCGTAATTGCAGACATCCATTAGATTCCCGAATGGTAACTCTGGCCTTTGCAGACTTCAAACGCAGATTTACTAGCTGTATTTCTTGTGTGAGGTTGGTTTTCATGTTGGGTTTGTGGCGATCGCATCAAAATAAACAAATAAACCATAAAGAATTAATTCAAAACCCCTTGTTCTGGATCTTGAATTTGTGAATCTTGCATTTTTAATTGTTTATTAGAATAAACTTAAACCCGAAATAAATATGTTAACTGCAAACATCCAGAAAACAGATACCAAACTTCTACAATCATTTCAGTATCTCGACAATATTATACATTATAAATTTGACTAGCTTTAATGACATCTTCAACCGTAATATTTAATTCAGGAAAAGTAGGAGAAATAATTTTATCTGTACCTGTAAATGCTGTTTGTTGATATTTACCATCAACCAATTCATAAACAAACACCGTTGGTAACTTAGGATTTCCTAAATAACTACGAGAAGCTATAGCTAAATAATCCACTATCCAATATTCCTTAATTCCCAAATTTTCATATTCTTCTAACTTATCAACATAATCATCTTCCCAATTTGTTGATACTACTTCTACTGCTAATGGAATTGGTTCAATTAAAGCACCATAAGCTGTAACATTAGCATTCCATAAAGATGCAAGAACTACGCTCACATCAGGATTTCTTCCCCTCTGTTCTCCTTTATTAGTAATAGTTCTAATAACTATATCTTTATCTACAATATAATCAAGCTGTAATCGTTCACTCTCTCTATCAAAAGCCTTTACCAAAAATCTGGCTACATTTTTATGCGCTCTAATTGCTTCCACTTTAACAATTTCTCCGTTAACTAATTCATAAATACCATCATCAGGACGTTGTTGTAAGAATTGTATAAAGTCTAGTTTAGTTAAAGTTGTGATGCTCATAGTGTCTTCACTCAACTATCTGTAAATATTATTATAGCACTTGTCTGAATCAGAATGTCCAGGATTTAAGGATTTACAAGATGTTATTAGTTTGGTATCTAATAAATAGGGGTTGCTGAGAAAGTCTTTCCGTGAGGGCATAGGAGTCAGGAGTCAGGAGTCAGGAGTCAGGAGTCAGGAGTCAGGAGGAGATTGGAAAATTTCTTTGCCATCTCTTGAAATCCCAAAAAATGCACACTTTTTCCGGTATACCCTTCAAAACCCTTGCACTAATTTCTGTGTTTATCAGCCTCTAACCTTTGATATATCAAGGTTTTAGGTTTATTCAGCAAACCCTAAATATGCCATTATGATTTATTCCTGCTGGTTTTAACTGTAGTTTCATAATTTGCTATAAATCATCTTTCCTTAGAAAATTCTCGATAATTGGCACTATTCTATTAATTAATCAATCTTTGTTTGATTTGGATTTCTCCCCAATTAATATTAATCATTCTCTTCTCTTGGTGTATATTGTAATTTTAGCTTAATTGTAACTTAATTTCAGTTTAAATACAAACATTAAGCATTCACAAACTATTAAACCATTAATAAAAATACTCCGGTCCTTACCACGGTTACGACGGATTCGCAATCTTCGCTCGTGACATGGATTTGGCACTCAACAGCCCAACCTGGGGATTAATCGGCGCTCCCTGGAACAAGTCTGCAAAGAAAGCTTTAAGAAAAGCTACAGCAGCAGTCTAGGTAACAACAGAGTAGGGGCAACCTTGGCCGGATAGGAAAAGTCTGGGGTTTCGCCCCAGGGGGGAGTAGGGAATTCAAAATTCAAAATCAAAAATTCTCAGTGTTGAATTTTGCATTCTGAATTTTGAGCCACATTCCCCACTCTCCACCAAAAACCGGCGGGAAAACCCCGCCTCTACCTAACCAAAAAATCACTGAAACACAACACACAGCAAGCTTGGAGAACTAGAAATGCCTCAGAATCCAGAAAATATTAAAGACCACGTTGAGCTATTCCACCAGCCAGAATACCAACAACTGTTCCAAAACAAGAAAGAATTTGAAAACGCTCACACCCCCGAAGAAGTTCAACGGGTTGCAGAATGGACAAAGACCTGGGAATATCGTGAAAAGAACTTCGCTCGTGAAGCTTTAACCGTTAACCCCGCTAAAGGTTGTCAGCCTTTAGGTGCTATGTTCGCTGCTGTGGGTTTTGAAGGCACTCTTCCCTTCGTTCAAGGTTCTCAAGGTTGTGTTGCTTACTTCCGTACACACTTAACCCGTCACTATAAAGAACCATTCTCCGGCGTTTCTTCTTCCATGACTGAAGACGCTGCGGTTTTCGGTGGTCTGCAAAACATGATTGATGGTTTGGCTAACGCTTACGCATTGTACAAACCCAAGATGATCGCAGTTTGCACCACCTGTATGGCTGAAGTTATCGGTGATGACTTAGGTGCGTTTATCACCAACGCTAAAAACGCTGGTTCAGTTCCCCAAGACTTCCCCGTACCCTTCGCACATACTCCTAGCTTCGTAGGTTCTCACATCACCGGTTACGACAACATGATGAAGGGCATTCTTTCTAACCTGACCGCAGGTAAGAAGAAAGCTACCAGCAATGGCAAAATCAACTTCATCCCCGGTTTTGACACCTATGTAGAAAACAACCGTGAAGTTAAGCGCATCGCTGAATTGATGGGCATTGACTACACCTTGTTATCTGACAACAGTGATTATGTTGACGCACCTAACGACGGTGAATTCAATATGTACCCCGGTGGTACAAAGTTAGAAGATGCAGCAGACTCCATCAACGCTAAAGCTACTGTTGCTCTTCAAGCTTACTCCCTGAGCAAGACCCGTGAATACATTGCTAAGGAATGGAAGCAAGATGTTTGTGTTGCTCGTCCTTGGGGTATCAAGGGTACAGACGAATTCTTGATGAAACTCAGCGAACTAACTGGTAAGCCCATTCCTGCTGAATTAGAAGTAGAACGTGGTCGTGCAGTTGACGCTATGACCGACTCCCATGCTTGGGTACACGGTAAGCGTTTCGCTATCTACGGTGATCCTGACCTAGTTTACAGCGTTGTTAGCTTCATGTTAGAAATGGGTGCTGAACCTGTACACATTTTGGTTCACAACACCAACGAAGTATTTGAAAAAGAACTGCAAGCACTGTTAGATTCTAGCGAATTTGGTAAAGACGCTAAAATCTGGGGTGGTAAGGACTTATGGCACTTACGTTCCTTGTTGTTCACCGAACCCGTAGACTTGTTAATCGGTAACTCCTACGGTAAGTACCTGTGGCGTGATTGTGGTGTACCTTTAGTAAGAATCGGTTATCCCATCATGGACCGTCACCACTACCACCGCTATGCAACCATCGGTTACAAAGGTGTAATCAACTTGTTGAACTGGGTTGTTAACACAATCTTTGAAGAAATCGATCGCAACACCAACGTTGCTGGTAAGACCGATATTTCTTACGACTTAGTACGCTAAGAATATCAACAGTCAGGTGTTAAAAAACATCTGACTACTAGCAAAACAACAAAGAATAAATGGGGATTGGGTATTATTTCCCAATTCCCTATTCCAGTAAATCACAACAGGAATCGTAGGGGCGAAGCATTCGGAAAATAGCCTTCGACAAAAATTGATAATTAATCGCCCGAATGCTTCGCCCGTAGAGCAGTCAGAATAATTGAATGCTGATTACTGATTACTGATTACTGATTACTGATTACTAAATTGTAGTTATCTTAGGTTTGCATTATGGCATCTATTCCCCATTCTCATCCACATCCTAACTATCATCCACCCAGCTACCAAAACCCCGGAAACTTTGACATTTTCCGTCCCCTGAGAAAGTTAGTAGATGGTATCCCAGTTAAAAATAATCGCCTAGCCCATCTAATTTGTCGAGTAATTCCCTGTTGTTGTCCTTTCGAGCGAGATATTAATTTATTTGGTCGCACTTTCCATATTCCCGCAATTTGTCAAATCAATCCTCTGTATAACGAAGTTGTCGGTTTACGATTTCGGGCTTTGTCATATCTTGTTGACGAATGTGGCGAAGATGTGACGCAATATATTTGCTAAACATCAATTATTATTCATTACCCATTACTTTTTTCTTGGTCATTAGTCATTGGTCATTAGTATTGAACTAAACAGAAGAGCAATTATCAAGGATTGATGTTATTAAAATTCAGTTACAGATAAATAGATATCTTTTCTGAAATTTTAACTGTGTAAATCTAATATTAAGAGGAATTTTGCGGTAAGTCTATATAGTTTTGCAGAAATGTTGAATGTCAGAAATCAGGATTTTCCATAGCAGCGTAGCTTTAAAAAGCTGATGACTGATTACTGATAGCTGAATGCTGACAATTTTAATTAATAAAAATCAACCCAGGCGAGACATAAATATGAAAATGACCCAAAGCAAAATTAACGAACTTCTGAATGAATCAGGATGCGAACATAATCAAAAAAAACAAGGAGAAAAGAAAAACAAATCCTGTACCCAACAAGCTCAACCTGGTGCTGCTCAAGGTGGTTGTGCTTTTGATGGCGCAATGATAGCATTAGTGCCTATTACCGATGCTGCTCATTTGGTACATGGTCCTATTGCTTGCGCTGGTAACTCTTGGGGAAGTCGCGGAAGTTTGTCTTCTGGACCAATGCTTTATAAAACAGGTTTTACCACTGATTTAACAGAAAATGATGTGATTTTTGGTGGTGAGAAAAAACTTTATCAAGGCATTCTCGCAATTCACAAACGTTACAAACCAGCCGCAGTTTTTGTATATGCTACTTGCGTAACTGCTCTTATTGGTGATGATATGGAAGCAGTTTGTAAAGTAGCAGCAGAAAAAATTGGTGTTCCGGTTGTTCCTGTTATTTCTCCTGGTTTTATAGGTAGTAAAAATCTGGGAAATCGCTTTGGTGGTGAAGCTTTATTAGATTATGTAGTCGGTACTGCTGAACCAGAATATACTACACCTTATGATATTAATTTGATTGGTGAGTACAATATTGCTGGGGAAATGTGGGGCGTTTTACCTTTATTTGAAAAGTTAGGTATTCGCGTTTTATCTAAAATTACTGGCGATGCTCGCTATCAAGAAATAACCTATGCTCACCGTGCTAAATTGAATGTGATGATATGCTCACGGGCATTATTAAACATGGCGCGGAAAATGGAGGAACGTTACGGTATTCCTTACATTGAAGAATCATTTTATGGTATAGATGATATTAACCGTTGCCTGAGAAATGTCGCTGCAAAATTAGGTGATGCTGATTTACAAGCACGGACAGAAAAATTAATTGCTGAAGAAACAGCAGCTTTAGATATTGCCCTTGCACCTTATAGAGAAAGACTCAAAGGTAAACGAGTGGTACTCTATACTGGTGGTGTAAAAAGTTGGTCAATTATTTCGGCAGCTAAAGATTTAGGAATAGAAGTTGTTGCCACCAGTACCCGCAAAAGTACAGAAGAAGATAAATCCAAAATCAAGAAATTGTTAGGCAATGATGGCATTATGTTAGAAAAAGGAAATGCCAAAGAATTGCTCAAGTTAGTGGAAGATACAAAAGCGGATATGTTAATAGCTGGGGGAAGAAACCAGTACACAGCATTAAAAGCCAGAATCCCATTTTTAGATATTAACCAAGAACGTCATCATCCCTATGCTGGTTATATGGGAATGGTAGAAATGGCACGGGAATTATACGAAGCTTTGTATAGCCCAATTTGGGAACAAATTCGTAAACCCGCACCTTGGGAATAAATTAAAAATTGATAATGGATAATTGATAATGGAAAATTATTAATTATCAATTGTCAATTTTCAATTTTCAATTATTGAGATTATATTTATGGCACTTGTTACACTTCCAGAAAAATCTGTTTCTGTTAATCCCCTTAAACAAAGTCAGGCTTTAGGCGCATCTTTAGCTTTTTTAGGATTAAAAGGAACTATCCCTTTATTTCATGGTTCTCAAGGTTGTACTGCTTTTGCAAAAGTTGTTTTAGTTCGGCATTTTCGGGAAGCGATTCCTTTAGCTACTACCGCAATGACGGAAGTTACTACCATTTTAGGTGGTGAAGAAAATGTTGAACAAGCAATTTTAACAGTAGTAGAAAAATTACAACCAGAAATTATTGGTTTATGTACCACTGGGTTAACTGAAACTAGAGGAGATGATATTGAACGTTTTTTAAAAGAAATTAGAAAACGTCATCCAGAATTAGATCATTTAGCCATTATTTTTGCTCCCACTCCTGACTTTAAAGGTGCATTGCAAGATGGTTTTGCAGTTGCAGTAGAAAGCATTGTTAAAGAAGTTCCCAAAGCAGGAGGGGTAAAACCAGAACAAATCACAATTTTAGCGGGTTCTGCATTTACTCCGGGAGATGTTCAAGAAATCGAAGAAATGGTTAAATCCTTCGGTTTAGATCCTATTTTTGTGCCTAATTTGGGAGCTTCTTTAGATGGACATTTAGAGGATAATTATAGTGCTATAACTGCTAGTGGTACAACTCTCAAACAATTGCAATCTTTAGGTAGTTCTGCTTTCACTATTGCATTAGGTGAAAGTATGCGAGGAGCAGCTAAAATTCTCCAGCAAAGGTTTAACACAGACTACGAAGTTTTCAGAGATTTAACAGGTTTAGAACCTGTGGATGAGTTTCTACAAGCCTTATCTGTGTTAAGTGGAAATCCCGTACCAGAAAAATATTGTCGCCAACGTCGTCAGCTACAAGATGCGATGTTAGACACTCATTTTTATTTTGGTGCAAAACGGATTTCTTTAGCCTTAGAACCGGATTTAATGTGGTCTATGGTGCATTTTCTCCAGTCAATGGGGGCGCAAATTCATGGGGCTGTAACTACCACAAAATCACCTTTATTAGAGCATCTACCCATTAAAAATGTGACTATTGGCGATTTAGAAGATTTGGAAGATTTAGCAGTAGGTTCTGATTTATTAATTGGAAATTCTAATGTTAATACTATTGCTAAACGTCTTTCTATTCCTCTCTATCGTTTAGGTATTCCTATTTACGACAGATTAGGAAATGGCTTATTTACCAAGGTAGGATATCGCGGTTCTATGGATGTTTTATTTGGTATTGGCAACCTATTTATAGAACACGAAGAAGCATTAATGATGAAACAATGGGAACAGGTAATAGGTGACAGGTGACAGGTGACAGGTGACAGTTAATAAGCTGATTACTGATTACTAATTACTAACAAAGGACAAATGAAAGTGAAAATTGCATTTACGACAACTGACAGAATTCATGTTAATGCTCATTTTGGATGGGCTAAGGAAATTGATGTCTATGAAATTACAGATGAAGGATATCAATTTCTAGAAACTTTAACCTTTGATGGTGATCTTAAAGAAGATGGTAATGAGGATAAAATTACCCCTAAACTTGAGGCTTTAAAAGATTGTACAATAGTTTATGTAGTGGCTATTGGTGGTAGTGCGGCCGCTCGTTTAATTAAGCATGGTGTGACACCTGTTAAGGCGAAATCTGAAGAAGAAAAGATTGAAGAAATCTTGACTAAATTAGTGCAAACTTTGAAAGGGAATCCTCCACCTTGGTTGCGTAAAGCTTTAGGTCAAAAGAAATCTAACTTTTTAGAGGAAATTGAAAACGAAGCTGCGGTATGAGTGAAAATAATAGTGTGAACGGAAACGCAACAAGCACGATAATTTCTTCACCTTTTCTGAAAACATTAGTCCAACAAATTCGAGCTAATGATAGCTATGGATTTTACAAAAATTGGTCTGATGAATTGATTCTTAAACCTTTTGTGGTGACAAAACAAAAGAAAAAAGAAATTTCTACAGAAGGTGAAGTTGATCCAGCTACTCTTTCTCGCATTAATGCTTTTTTTAGAGCGATCGCCTCAAGCATAGAAAAGGAAACTGGATTACTTTCTAATGTGGTAATTGAATTAGGTCATGAAGGTTTTGGTTGGGCTTTAGTTTTTTCTGGACGATTATTATTAACTGTAAAAACCTTACGTGATGCTCACCGTTTTGGTTTTGAATCTCTAGAAAAGCTGAATGAAGAGGGAGAAAAGTTTGTTGAAAAAGGAATTGAATTAGCCAAACGTTTCCCCGAAGTAGGCAATTTGTAATATTTGGTGATTGGGGACTGGGGACTGGGGACTGGGGACTGGGGACTGGGGACTGGGGACTGGGAAGAATACCCAATTACCCATTACCAATTACCAATTACCAATTACCAATTACCAATTACCAATTACCAATCACCAATCACCAATCACCAATGACCATTGAAGAACTGAAAACCACGATTAAAAAGCTAAATAGTAAAGCAGGTCAAATGAAAATGGATCTGCATGATTTAGCTGAAGGACTACCTACAGATTACGAAAAATTGATGGATGTTGCCAATGAGACTTACAAAATCTATCAAGAGTTAGATCAACTCAAGCAACAACTAAAAAAAATGGAGAACGGTAAATGACTGGAACTATTGAAGAATTTAAAAAAATCGTAGATGCAGAAGCTTATTTCCAGTTTTTTAATCTGCCTTACGATCAACATTTTGTCAATGTCAATCGGCTGCATATCTTAAAAAAATTCTCTCAATTTATGTATCAAATTGATGAGCAATATCCTAATCTAAGTGCAGCAGAAAAGTTAGAAAAATACAGCCAAGCTTTGCAACAAGCTTATCAAGTTTTTATAGAATCAACACCCCACGAACAAAAATTGTTCAAGGTGTTCAATGACAAACCAAAAAATGTAGTTACGCTAACAGAAATCACGTCTGACTAGGAGGTATAAATTGATCAACCTAACGCCTACCGAATTAGAACGCTATAGTCGCCAAATGATGCTGCCGAATTTTGGCGAAATAGCTCAAAAGCGCCTGAAGTCAGCGACGGTTCTGGTGACTGGTGTGGGGGGATTAGGTGGAACGGCGGCGCTTTACCTAGCAGTAGCGGGCGTTGGGCGGCTCATCCTAGTCCGGGGTGGTGATTTGCGTCTCGATGACATGAATCGTCAGATTTTAATGACTGATGATTGGGTGGGAAAACCAAGAGTTTTTAAGGCTAAAGAAACTCTGGAAGCTATTAATCCTGATGTGCAAATTGAGGCAATTCATGATTATATTACCCCCGAAAATGTAGATTCGTTGGTGCAATCTGCGGATATGGCTTTGGACTGCGCCCACAATTTTACCGAGCGTAATTTATTAAATGAAGCTTGTGTAAAGTGGCGTAAACCAATGGTGGAAGCAGCAATGGATGGAATGGAGGCTTACCTAACAACAATTATTCCTGGTGTAACTCCTTGTTTGTCCTGTTTGTTTCCAGAAAAACCAGATTGGGATCGCCGGGGTTTTTCAGTTTTAGGGGCTGTTTCTGGAACTTTAGCTTGTTTAACTGCTTTGGAAGCTATCAAGTTAATTACCGGTTTTAGTCAACCATTATTATCGGAATTGCTAACAATTGATTTCAGTAGAATGGAATTTGCTAAACGTCGTTCTCAACGCGATCGCAATTGTCCAGTCTGCGGTAATACAGCACCTTGGAGATATTCCCAATCTCAATCTTTATCAGTTTAAAGTTTCACCACCACAGTAATAATTAACCTACATCTGAAAATCAGAATAATCGCTACAGGAAACAAAATGACTGTTACTTTAACAGAAAAAGCAGAATTTCGTTTGCGGGCTTTTTTAAAAGGTTCTGCTGCGGAAGAAAATCAAGCTAAAAAAGGTATCCGCATCTCCGTTAAAAACGGTGGTTGTAGTGGCTATGAATATGGTATTGAAATTACCAATAAGCCCCAACCTGATGATATTGTCACCCAACAAGGTAACGTATTGATTTACGTTGACGCTAAAAGTGCGCCCTTATTAGAAGGTGTAGTCGTTGATTTTATTGAGGGTGTCATGGATAGCGGTTTTAAGTTTTCCAACCCCAATGCAACTGACACCTGTGGTTGTGGCAAATCTTTTAAATCAGGAGATTGTTCACCTAACGGTGTACCTTGCAGCTAAAAAAATTTGGAACTTAGGAAAAAATAGATATGGAAACTTTTCTAAGTTCCATTCCATCACCTACAAATTTACAACTTTTCCGTAGACACACTCTACATTTTTTTGTGTACGGAAGAGATGATTTACCTTACTGAAAATGTAAACAGTAAGCAACCAAATTACAAGTTCTATTCAAATTTGAGGAGAAGTAAAACATGGCAACCTATAAAGTAAGATTGATCAACAAAAAAGAAGACTTAGACACCACAATTGACTGTGATGATGATGTCACAATTATTGATGCAGCAGCAGATGCAGGTATTGATTTACCAGTTTCTTGTCACGCTGGTTCTTGTTCTAGCTGTGTAGGTAAAATTGTTGAAGGTGAAATCAACCAAGATGATCAAAACTTCTTGGATGATGAACAAGTAGAAAAAGGTTTTGCTTTATTGTGCGTTACTTATCCCCGCTCCAACTGTACAATCAAAACCCACCAAGAAGCTTATTTGGTTTAATACAAAATTAGGGTTTAGCTTTGCTAATTAAACCCATAATTGAACTTTTACCATGATGGAGGATGTTTATCATCTTTCATCATTTCAAGTTTCACTTTTTACTTTTAATTATTGTTCGGCAATGTTTACTCCTTTTAGTGTAACTGGTTGCTCTTTGGAATTGCTCAAACCTGGAGAAATAGGAATTGTTACTGTCTGTCAAACTCAGGATAAAACTATGAGAAAGAAACTGATATCAATGGGTATTCATACAGGAACTAATATCACTGTTGAGCAGCATTTTCCGGCTTTTATAATTAAGGCTGGAAATGTATCAATGAATTTAGATCGGGACACTGTACGGGCTATTTATGTGCGTGTGCTTGAGGGTGGAACTAATAGATTATTAAAACAAAAATAATTTTTGGTATTATGTGATCCAAAAGACTGTTTAGCAGCTAGAAATTTAAATCGTCATTATTTAGGAATTGAAATCAATCCTGATTATGTTAATCTAGCTAATAACCGTATGGCAGAATCTAATTTTAAACAACAGGAATTATTTATTATTTGAACTATGATTATTTTAGCCAAATTTTAATGATTAAGCTATAACACTTGTTGATACCCAGATCCCCGACTTCTGTGATATAGTCAGATTTTATTAACATGATAATAAAAGAAGTCCGGGATCTTATGACTAGATTACTGAATGCTTAATGCCAGATTATCCCACAAACCAATTATCATCTAAAACCTGTTCTAATCAACTCATTGTTAAGGACTAAATTAAGTTCTTGATTTAGTATAAAAAGTAGTGTATATTAAATTATACGTTTATATATTGATCAATAAGTAAGTTATGTTTTCTGATCCTGATCCCGTTGAAAAAATTGCTGTTGCTTTATTTTGGAAATTAGTTAAGGACGAAAATCTCAGAAAGCAAATTTATCAAGCTGGACTTGGTTGTTTTGATTTCATACAGGTTGCAACAAACAACGTTAACCTTCGTTCACCAGAAGAAGATATTAAGATAGCTCTAAGAACTTGTATTAGAAATGACACTGACAGTAAAGCACGGATAACAGCTTTTGTTACTGGGTTGCATTTGCAACACAAGATTCAAAGAGGAGCGCAAGTTGGTGGAAGTTTACTTAGAAGATTTGGAAAGTCATATTTTCCACATATCAACGATAGGGAACTACGTTTTGCTTTAGATGTTGATTCAGAATTGGAGAATTATTTATACAATCAAATCATAGCTCAAAATTCATGGTCACAATAAATGTGAATTTTGACTCTGGAATTGATTTATAAAAGAGCGATCGCTATTTTCTCATCTCCCAACAAACCAATTATCATCTAAAACCTGCTCTAAAGAACCAATGGGATTGATGGGAAATGTATCCAGGGGAAGTTGAGAGCGATCGCTTGCTTCTTTTCTTGCTTCTTCATAACATTCCTCAAAGATTTCTAAAATATAAGGTTTCAAACTAGGACTATCTTTCAATTCTTTTTTTATTTGTCTGCGAAAAGTCCTGATTTCCCCTTTCCAATGTCCCTCATTACGCTCTCTTTCACTATCCCAATATTTAAGTTTTAACAAATGTTCGAGAAGTCTAATTAATAAACTTTCAATAGCTCGTTTCTGACTTCTACCCATAGTTTCTAATTCTTCAATTAAATTCTCTAAATCTACAGATGAAAATTGCCCAGCACGCAGTTGATTAATAGTTGTCCGCAACCACAAATAATAATCTTGTTCATATAAATTTTGATTTGCTAATTCTACTGGTAACAGCATAAACTCACAGTTCCAATTTCACATTTACAATTTCTGATGTACTTCGTCAGTCTTCAATATATTGATAAGTTAACCAGGTTATTAATTAATACCTAGATTATAACTATGATAACCCAAAAATGTATCTATTGACTACAAATGAAACATATATTTTGTCAAACCTCATATTTTCCGCTGCTGCCATAATTCAGAAATAGTATTTCTAGTCAATAATTTTTATATTTATTTAATGGAATTTTTCTAAATGTTTAACTAATAAATTTCATAATAAATCGTAATATCTGATATCAAAAACATCAAATATAATTTTTTGCTTCTGTCATCCACTTAACAATTTTTTAATCCGATTTATGGTCAAAAATGGGTGGATCTTTATAAATCATTCATATTTCCTGCTGACCAGAGTGATACTATATAAGTAAGCTAAATTGTTGGCAGTGAACCTAAACCTCAACAAGAAGCGATTACAGAGTAAATCCCAAACCTCTTACTTTGATCCCCAGTTAAACCACAACCAAGGTAAAGAGTAAGAACGGTAGATGAAAATATATAGAACCTGCGTAAATCTTATTTCTAAAATCACCGGATTCATGAAAATCTCTCAGATTATTAATAATTCGGTTTAGGAATGTTCACATCAAGTAATTGCTTTTTAGCCAGTAGTACATAACACGCCTCACTATTCAATATCTATTGATGATTAAGGTGCAAAGGTGCAAAAACTACCGAGAAAAAGTTTAGGAGAATCGCAGCAGTTTAGAAGTAATTCAATGATTCGCTCACCGAATTAAAGGAGCAGGAATTATGAGAGCCAAACAAATTATGACTCAAGATGTTGCTACTATTCGCGGTTCCGCAACCGTAGCAGAAGCAGTCAAACTAATGAGGCTCAAAGAACTGCGGGCTTTAGTTGTTGAACCTCGTCACAGTGGCGATGCTTACGGTATGATTACCGAAATGGATATCGTGGGCAAAGTTGCAGCTTTTGGTAGAGATCCCGAAGCGGTTCATGTGTACGAAGTGATGACTAAACCCTGCGTAGTTGTCAATCCTGACCTAGATGTTGAATATGTAGCGCGGTTATTTGCTAATACTGATACATGGCGTGCGCCTGTTATTCAAGGTGAATTATTAGGCATTATTTCTGTGACTGATATTCTCACCAAGGGTAACTTTGTAGATAAACCAAAATTAAAATTCCTACGCAAAGAGATACAGAAAGCTGTATCTGAAGCTCGGTTAATTTCTGCTAACTATGGTCCAGATTCTAAACGAGCAATTGAAGCTTGGGATATAGTAGACGAACTCGAAGCAGAAGCTACTTTTTATGGTGTACCAAAACCATGCAAATCTGCTAGAGAACTGTTTGCTGACGATAAAAAACCAGTGACAGCCGGCTAACAGTTTTACTAGGTGACAGGTTACAGGTGACAGGTGACAGGTGACAGATTTAAAAGTTAATTTGTATCTTAGTTTTGTCATCAGTTGATGTCCTAATTACCTGAGTGCTTGCTATACCTTTTCTCTTCCCGGATGATCAATTCATCTCTTAGCCCCCCTTACTAAGGGGGGTTGGGGGGATCAAATCTCTGGCAACGTCACAAAGAATTGGTATCACAATTGTTCTCCAGCTACTGTGTTTTTTCTCTGATTCAAATAAAGCTTTTAAATATGGTGGGCATTGCTCACCATTCCGTTTTTATTTGGTAAGTATTCAGCTATCAGCTATCAGTAATCAGCCATCATATTTTTCTTGTTTAAGTTATTTACTCAACTATAATTATGAGTCAACCAAATCAACTCAAATTAAGTACAGAAACCTGCCAATGGCTATTAGCAAATAATTACAATCCCGAAGATTTAAATCAGCGGGGTAAAAATGGTGATACAGCTTTAATGAAAGCCACTAGAGATGGACTTTACCCAGTGGTGAAAGAATTAATTAATGCAGGTGCGGATATCAATGCCACTAACGATGATCACAATAATGCTTTGTGGTTTGCGTGTTTTGGGAATCACTACGATTTAATGAATTTACTACTAGAAGCCAACATAGATATTAACAATCAAAATGATAATGGTGCAACTGTCCTGATGTATGGTGCATCGGCTGGAAAGACAGAAGTAGTGAGATTGCTATTACAACATAATCCTAACATGAATTTACACAATTTGGATGACTATAAAGCAATTGACTTTGCCAGCAATATAGAAGTTTTAAGGTTACTGAAAAATGCCACACAGTAAGCTTTATGGAATAGCCTTTCATGAGGCTACCAAGCATTCTTACCTATCTGTGCAAATGAATCCCAATTATGTGGATGGATCAACTCAACCCCGCGCCTTTAAAGTTTATCCTAAATTTTATCGGCGAGTGAAATTAATTCCTAATAATCCATTTCATGCTTTTATCAAGTTAACAAGCGCCATTACTTTTGAGAAGATTTACAAAAATGAAACCTATCAACTCCGGGTAAATCCCTCTGCTGGGGCGTTATATCCCACGGAAGTTTATATCCAAATTCGTGAGGTTGAAGGATTTATAAACGGCATCTACCATCTAGAAGTTGAGAATAATTGTCTGACGTTGATTTATGAATTAATTGATGATGGGTTAGAAAGTTATATTATACCTAATAAACGTATCAACGGCTGCATTTTTTTAGTTAGTTGTGTTTATTATAGGTCTAGCTGGAAATATCAAGACAGGAGCATTAGATATTGCTTATTGGATAGCGGACACCTTATGGGCGCTATTGCAGCTTCAGCGTATCTTCATGAAAAAAACATCAAATTAATCTTTGACTTTGATAAACTCTCTCTCAATGCTGATTTAGGATTTGAGAATAAGGAGTTTATTAGTAGTTGTGTGATATCGGGGGAGACGCAAGAAAAGCCAGTCAGACGTTTAAGGTTATCCATTCCTTTTGTCTGTGGAACTGACTATTTTCAAGCGAATCAATTCATTGAAGATGCTTATCAAGCAACATCAATGCAACCTAGTCACCAGCAAAAGCTAGAACATCCTCAATTTAATTTTCACCGAGAACGGTTTTTTGAGAGCTTTTGGAACAGGCGTTCTATTCGACGTTTTCAAAGAAATTCTATTACTCAAGAAATCTATTGGCGAATTTGGCAAGATATTCAACAACCAATCCCTACAGAAGATTTTGAGCAAATAGAAATTTACTCGGTGGTGCATCGTGTTGAAGGTATGACACCCGGTTTATATCATGGTAGGAATCTCATTGAGTCGGGTGATTTGAGTGAAAAAACAGGTTACTTGTGTATTCATCAGGCGCTGGCTAAAGACTGCGCTGTAACTTTGTTTTTTGTGTCCGATTATTTGAGTTATCAAACTGCTATGCAATTAGCTGGTTTTATCGGACAACGAGTATATCTATCCTGCAATTATTGGGGAATAGATTGTAGTGGTATTGGTGCTTTTTATGATGATGAAGCCCAAGCATTTCTACTAACCAATAAGGATGTTCTTTATGTAATGGCCATTGGTAAATAAAATAGGAAAAGCAACCGAAATGAGCAGAAGAGAATCAGAATTCAATGCTGATGACAAGCACCCTATGCAAGCAACATCAGCAGATATTATCCTGCGACAACAGCTAGAATATTCTATTAGTCGGTACTTTTATCAAGGATGCGATCGCATTATTCAAAATTTACTCTCTCATTGTCGTTGGTATATGACGACTGATGCTAGTGCTTTAACTTTAGTAATTGAATGTCCAGATCAAGTTAGCAATTGGAAAATTTTGCAAAAAATCGTCCCAATGGCTAGTATTCTTTATGGTATTGTTAGCAGTGCCAAAATTCGCGTTTGTCCTCCTGACCCTAATGCTGTACCATTTGAAATGAGGGTAGATGAACTCTCAGTTTACCGTGATTGGGCATAGTTGGATTTTGGATTTTGGATTTTGGGTTTTGGATTTGAGATTCTTAATTCTCAGTATTCAGCATTCGGGCGAACAATTATCAATTTTTATCACAGGTTATTTTCCGAATGCTTCGCCCCTACTCCTGAATTTTGGAAATCAAGCCGTCACATTCTGACTTATAATTGTGATTAGTTCTGCCAAAACTAAATCAGCAGAATGTTGAACAGCAGCACTTAAATCTAGTCCAAAATCAAGATTTGCAGCTTCAATTAAATACACAGTCACATCCTGGGGAAAATCATCTAAAAAGATTTTTCTCCCAGCAGCCAAAGCATGATCCCAACGAAAATCATGCAAATTAAAACTCGGTTCGGGTAGAGCTTCTAATTCTTTCCCTGGGACTTTAAATATAGCACCTGGTGGGGAATCTGTGCAACTAGCATCCAGAATAATTAATTTTTCACTTCCTCTCGCTTGAAACATCACTTCCATTCCCGCAGTACCACAATCAAAAACGCGGACTTTGGGGTGAGGATTTTCGGCGAGATATTGCTGTAAACGTTGGGCAATGATTACGCCTACCGCGTCGTCATTACGATTGAGATTTCCACAACCTATGATCGTGAGCATGGGATATTTATAATAACATGAATATTCTCAATTTTGCACAGTTTCCTCACATAAACCTCAACAAAAATTAAAATTTACGGAAATTTTGATGATGTCTCTAAATATTAACTTTATAGTGACTATAGCAGCCGTAAGTAAGTGAAAAAAATTTGTCTTTATTGTCTCTGCGTCTATCTGTAGTGATTAGTTAAACATCATTCTCACAGATCAGACAAAATAGATTTATGTTAGTAGTTCGTGATACAGAAATCAAAGGAAGAGGTGTTTTTGCTCAGAGGGATTTTGAGCTTGGGGAAATAATTGATATCGCCAATGTGATTGTTATTCCTAAACAACAAGTTAAGTTAATTACCCATACGGTATTATGTAATTATTATTTTGGTTGGCATGGAGAAAGTGGGGCGATCGCTCTTGGTTATGGGTCTCTTTTTAATCATTCTTATCAGCCTAATGCGCTGTATGTGAAAAAGTTTGATCAACAAATAATAGAGATTATTGCTTATAAATATATTCGGGAAGGTCAGGAAATTACTATTAATTATAATGGTAATGTTGATGATTTAACGCCTATTTGGTTTGATGTGGTGGATTGATTTTTGATCACGCAGAGGCGCAGAGGCGCAGAGAGAGAAGGAGTAGGTTATTGTTTAACCGAATCTTAAACCTAGCTAATCAGATAGTAAATTTGTAGACTTGTTGCTTAATTTACACTATAGTTTTTAATGTTCCAATATTGACTGCATTAAAAATGAGTGAGACTATAAACTTTCAGCGCGAACTAACAAAGGGTCTGCTTTGGGGATTTGCACTAGGTATCAATTTAGACATAACTATTGCTATTTTGCACGATTCTGACATTTTATTTTCAACCTATGTAGTTATATCAATTCTGAGTGCTATCTTAGGTGGAATTACTGCTCTAGTAATTTTAGGTATAATAGGCACTTTAAAAGGAATTAACTGGTTCTTGATTTTATTTTTTGGAAGCCTTATTACTTTTCTAACTACTGTTCTCAATATTGTATGGGCTACAATAGCTGGCTGGGTAAGCTTGATAGTTGTTCCCATTTTGTATCTTGTCAGAAAAACATTAGCAGAAAAAGCACCTAAATGGTTAGAAAAATCTGTAGACATATCAATGGAGTTATTTTTGACAAGTCTAATTCTTACAGGTTTAGTGTCTATATTTGAGAAAGTGACTGGTATTTCTCTAATTCGCATTTGGGAATTTTTGTAACTTAATAAAGTAGGTTGGGTTGACGTAAGGAAACCCAACATTAACCAGTCCTTTGCTGTTGGGTTTTCACTATCTACACCAACCTCATATCATTCATTATTATTTACAATATTCAACCCAAGTATAGTACACAAAGCTATCTCTAAATCATTTAAATAATTATCATCCAAGTGACCAATTAATCTGATAATCCTTGATTTATCAACAACTCTAATTTGCTCACAAAGCACTACAGAATCTTGGCTTAAACCACCAATACCAGCAGGAATAAGCACATGAGACGGTAAAATAGCTCGTCTAATTTTTGATGTGAATGGTGCAATAATGGTATGGGTGCTGACTGCATTTGCTCGATCAATTTGCACTACTACAACAGGTCTGATTCCTGCTTGTTCTGTGCCAATAACAGGGTTCAGATCACAGAGAACTACATCTCCTCTTTTGATATCTACCACTTAATTTCCCCACTTGCCAAACGTTGTTCATAATCTTCTAAATTAGATAAATAGTCAGCAAAATCAGATTCTGCTGTATCAATAGATTCGCCAAAATTAAAAGACCATTCTCCTTGTTCAAGCTTGTATTTAGTTAACAACCTGTCTATAAAATCAGATACTTCTTTAACTAAAGAATCTGGCATTTGCTGGATTTGAGCAATTGTTTTCTCTTGTAAATTCATACTCATAATAAAGCTGGGTTGCTTGCCTCTATATTCTCATTGTAACCTAACCTTTCCTTTCTTTCTTCCTTTGCGTCTTTGCGTCTACCCTGCGGGATCTCCTGACGGAGATTGCGTGAAACATAAAAATCCCCGACTTCATCTAAGAAAATCGGGGATCTAATTATTTATCAAATGATGACTAAATCAAGATCAAATTTATTAACCCTCAAATGTGCCAATAGGAGGATTTTTAGAATGATTTTGTTGTTCTTCAACAAACTCTTCAACTGCGTAAACATCAGGCCAAACAGTTGCACCGTGTTCGTAAGCATCAATCCCGATTTCATCACCTTTGGGATGAACACGCAATTTATCAATGGCTTTGAGTCCACTAAACATCACAAAGGCAAAAGCAAAAGTGAATACAGCGATCGCCAGTATACCCAAAATTTGTACACCCAATAAATCAAAACCACCGCCTAAAAGCAACCCTGCTTTTCCATTCATGGTCAATTCTTTTTGACCTAAAAAGCCTACAGCGATAGTACCCATCATGCCATTGATCCCATGAACTGCAAAGGCACTTACTGGATCATCAATGTGCATTGCTTCAATTAAATCAATGCCAAGAACGATTAAAATACCACCAGTGATTCCAATTAATACTGCTGCCCAAGGTAAAACAAACGCACAACCAGCAGTGATGCCCACCAAACCAGCTAAAGCACCGTTGAGACAATAGGTTAAATCCCATTTTTGAGAACGGGTATATTGGAAAAATATTGCTGTTAAAGCACCTGCACCGGAAGCTAAGGCTGTATTGATAGTTACCAAACCAATTAAACCAGTATTTCCAGTTCCCAAAGTTGAACCGGGGTTAAACCCGAACCAACCAAACCATAAAATCATTCCGCCCAAGGTTGCTAAACCTAAGTTATGTGCTGGTGGGAGTGTTCCCCAAGCAGGACGACCAGGACGCGGACCAATTAAATATGCACCCACTATAGCTGTCCAACCACCCACAGTGTGAACTACAGCACTACCAGCAAAATCATGGAAACCCATTTTGGCTAACCAACCTTCTGAGTTCCATACCCAATGGACAATTATGGGGTAACTAAATGCACCCATGATGGCGCTGTAAATTAAGTCACCAACAAAGTTAGCTCTTCCCGCCATTGAACCGGTGGTGATGGTACTCGCGGTAGCAGCAAAGGCAAATTGGAAGAAGAATAAGGTATAGGTATTAAGTGCAGCAGTAGAACCAGGTGCGCCCATTGGGTAACTACCATCAGCACCGGGTAACTGACTCAGGAAAAAGGTATCTGTGCCGATAAAACCGCCCGCACTTGTACCGAAAGCGATCCCAAAACCAACACCCCACCAAACAAGGATGGTAATACATGGATCAACAAAGTTTTCTACTAAGGCGTTAACTACTCCTCTTTGTCGCAATAAACCTGCTTCTAACATTGCGAAACCGGTTTGCATGAAGAAGACTATAAAGCCTGTCAGCATTACCCAGGTGGTATCAATGGAAATTTGCAATTTTGTGGTTGTGTCCGCTAAAGATTCCAATGTTGGCGGATCAGCAGCTTGGACAATTGTAGGAGCGAAAATTGCAAAGACCATTGAACCTATAGCTAGTGCTAGTAGGCGGTGTAAGGGACGAATTCGTTGATTCATTGCGGTTTTTATTACTAGAAAAGCTTGACCAATTGATAATTGATAATTGACAATTGATAATTGCCCATTATTGAATGATTTTCTTTGGCTTACCCAAATAATTTAAGTTAAATTAATTAGGGTAATTGCACAAGATTTCGCTAATAAATGTGAAAAATCGTGGTTTTGATGTTCTATTTTTTAGATGCTTTTGTTCTCCGCTACAACATATTTTTTGAATAGCATAAGATACATCAACCCTTATGCCAAAACGATTTGGGAGTTTGTTTTTATTAACAATTCCCTATTTCTTATGAAGGATGTTCACTCCTCAATATGCAGTTTTGAATCTGGAACAACTCAATTAATTCAATAGTTAATTATTGAGAACGAGAATAACCAGGAATTAATTAAATTAACTCCGAAGAAGTTGGTGAAACCACCAGCAAATAAAACCACAAGCAAATAAGTTTGATTGATTTTGTATTTAATAATGTTAACCTTGTTAAGGTTTCTGTATATTCAATTACAGTTTTTAAGGTTTTGATATCAATGATGCTTCTGCACAGGATAGGGAAATGTCGATAGATCCTTTGTAATACAGGCATTTTCTCCTATTACCACTGTACCCTCAAGGTAAAATATATTTATTTATATAAATTCTTAATAATTTATTAATTTTTTATATGTAAAAATTATGTATTCCAGATACCCCACTTCCAAAGAAGTCGATCTATGTACGAAGTTAGATTTTTGGCTAGTGTTTATCTATTGGGAAGGCGATCGCTAGATTAACAAAACTGTTAACCAGTTACTTAATATACTTGTATAGTATACGAACTCTAAATCTAGTAGTTTATACGTCTTTACCACAATTGTTCAGAAAAAATCTTAAATTAATCTTAAATTAATGTCTGTTTATTTAAGTAAATTTCCTGAGATGTAAATTCAAATTTAATCAAGTATACAATTTAGTCCCAAAGTAATAATTACGCAAAAATACTGATTACAGAGCAAAAGATAAGTTATTTAATAGTGATTAAACAAAACGATAAACAAATAAGGTAAAACTGTTACATCATTTCTAGTTGTAACATTACCTAAGCACCAAATTTAGGCTTTTAGGTAAACAAAGAGTAAACTTTAGTTTGTCATATTGTTTTAGATTGTGCATTGTCCGTACTGACAACAATTCTGTAAATACCGGCTGCAAAATTTATGTACTGATATTTTTTCAAAGCATTTGACATCTTGTATCATGCTGAAAGTCTGATTTTGTGCTAGTAAATTGCAGATTTATATTACTTTTTCTTGTCAATATTCAATATTCTGAAAGTCTAATTCAGATAGAAATAATTGGCTAGAAAATCAACCGAGAAATAGAATTTAGGAGTAACCGAAATCATGGCAATATCACTGACCAAAGGACAACGAGTATCACTGGAAAAAGTTGCACCAGGACTCACGGAAGTATTTGTTGGTTTAGGTTGGGATGTCAAAGTCATGGATACTGGCTTTGATTTTGATTTAGATGCTTCAGTTTTCCTACTTGGAAGTAATGAAAAACTGATCTCTGATAATCACTTTATTTTTTACAACAACCTGATCAGTCCAGACCCTGCTAAATCAGTTCAACACACAGGAGATAACTTAACAGGTATTGGGGAAGGAGATGATGAAGTCATCAAGATTAATTTGCAAAAAGTTCCTGCTGATATTCAGAAAATAGTGATCACTGTCACTATACATGAAGCAGCAGAAAGAGGTCAAAATTTTGGTCAAGTTCATAATGCCTTTGTCCGAGTTGTCAATGCTCAAAATAAACAAGAGGTAATTCGTTACGACCTAGTTGAAGACTATTCAATTGAAACTGCATTGATCATGGCCGAACTCTATCGCAAGGATGGAGAATGGCGTTTAAATGCTGTAGGTTCTGGTTATCAAGGTGGATTAAAAGCCTTACTAGATCGTTTTAGCTAAGAGAAAATATAGGAGCAAATTATTATGGCAATTAATCTACAGAAAGGACAAAGAATATCACTTTCTAAAGAAGCTCCCGGCCTGACGCAAATGATGTGTGGACTAGGTTGGGATGTGGCAAAACGTTCTGGAGGTGGATTTTTTAGTAATTTTGGTGGTGGTCATGAATATGATCTAGATGCCTCTGTTATCTGCCTAGATACTAATGGCAAATTAACAGATAAAGGGAATATTATTTACTTTGGTAATCTCCAACATTATTCAGGAGGAATCACCCATACAGGAGACAATTTAACTGGTGCTGGTGATGGTGATGATGAGGTGATTATTATTGATTTACTCCGCATACCTGCCGAAATTGCTAAGTTGGTATTCGTAATTAATATTTACGAATGTATTACCCGGAAACAAGACTTTAGCCAAGTTGAAAATGCCTTTGTGCGTTTGGTTAATGTAGCTAACAACAAAGAACTGGCTAGATATAACCTTTCTGGCAAAGAGTACAAAGGGATGACAGGGATGATTTTAGCTGAAGTTTATCGGCACAATAATGAATGGAAAATGGCAGCTATTGGCAATGGTGTCAGTGTCAATGGTTTGGGAGAATTGGTTAAATCCTACTGTTAAATTTAAGGAATAATGTCGCTTTACGATCGCCTGAATCTCAAAAAACCAAATCGTAAGCTGCAAGTTCCGATTTGGGAACGGATCAACCTGGAAAGACCAGCAAAACCTCGCTGTCAAGGTTGCCGTTCTCGCATCCAAACAAATTGGCAAATATGTCCATTTTGTGGCAGGTTACTTGTTGAAAATACACACCAAAATCGTCATTGCATCTGGGTTGATATTTCAGCTATTCTGTTCGGTATTGAAGAAAAAAGCACCTTGATAAAATTAATGGAAGATGCTTTATCTAAAGTGTTCAGTGCTTTTAGAAGTGTGAATCTATTTTTAACATCTGAACCACCAGATCAAAGAGAGTGGGGGCAAAACTTTACTCATGTTCAGGTGCTATTTCATCATCAACCAGTTGACTATTTAGGAATTGCTAGTTTTAGTCCTGGTAAAGTGACAAATCTTGCTGCTGTGCGGATAGATCAAATACTTCATGCTTCCTATTGTGCTGATTTGAATTTAGAGCAATTATCTAATTTAATTGCTAATACTATCACCCACGAAATTGGACACACTTTAGGTTTAGACCATTCTAATTTACCAACTGATGTGATGCACGATGGACTGGATCATAGAATTCATAGTTTGATGCCACCATCATTTCATGCAGAGCAAATTATCTTAATGAATTATGCTATTAGTCAGCATAAATCTTAGTTTATATCCTTGAATATTATATGTTGCTAGTCCGCGTAGGCGGACTTTGTTTGTATAGCTGCGATTTACAACAATCGCCTTTTCTTTTTTACAACTTTTCTTTTTTAAAACCTCTGTTCTAAATACTGCTGATAACCCAATTCTGCTAATTTACTTTGTTTGTCCATCACCATATCACATAAACTTTGACGATATGCTTGGACTTTTGCTAACAATTCTGGTTGATGCGTAGCGAGTATTTGCACTGCTAAGAGTCCGGCATTTTTAGCATTGCCAATAGCCACCGTAGCGACAGGAATACCTGCTGGCATCTGCACAATAGAATATAAAGAATCGACACCTTGTAAATTACGAGTTGCGACGGGAACACCAATTACAGGAAGGGGGGTTAAAGATGCTACCATACCAGGTAAATGGGCAGCACCACCAGCACCAGCGATAATCACCTTAATACCGCGTTGGTGGGCGGTTTGGGCATATTCTACCATCCGTTCTGGGGTACGATGGGCAGATACAATAGCTACTTCGGATTCAATGCCAAATTCCTCACAAACAGCGATCGCATCCTTCATAGTAGGCAAGTCCGAATCACTGCCCATAATAATACCAACTTCAAGACTCATAGAATTTTAGATTTTAGATTTTGGATTTTAGATTTTGGATTTTAGATTTTGGATTTTGGGTGAATTGTGGATATTTCCATCTACAATCAAGTTTAGGTTTATCTTGGCAGGGTAATGACTACCGCGACACTCAACCCGATTCTTTCCAACGTTGATATTATCAATGCAAAAGTACCCGGTTATCAAGGTTTACAGATGATTTGGGTGAATAAAAAGGGTAAAATTGAAGAGATTTTACCAATGGGGAAAGTGTGTCAACGAGAGACACCGGAAAATTTACAGATTGTGGATGTTGCCGGAGATTGGATATCATTAGGTGGAGTTGATCTACAAATAAATGGGGGACTAGGTTTAGCTTTTCCTGAGTTAACGCGAAAAAACATCCATCGGTTAGAAGAAATATCACAATATTTGTGGGATGCAGGAGTTGATGGATATTTACCAACACTGGTAACAACTTCTGTAGAAAATATACAGCGATCGCTCACCCTCATCTCCAACTATACCCAAAAATCCGGTGCAAAAATCCTGGGAGTTCATCTCGAAGGACCATTTTTAAACTACGGTAAACGAGGCGCACATCCAGCAGAATATTTATTACCCCTGACAATGAACGAAGTCAAACGGGTATTAGGTGATTATGCCTCAATTGTCAAAGTTATCACTTTAGCACCAGAATTAGATCCCACAGGGGAAGTGATCCCCTATTTGCGTTCCTTGGGTATCACCGTTAGTTTAGGACATTCCCAAGCCACAGCAGCACAAGCACAACAAGCATTTAAAGCCGGTGCAACAATGGTAACTCATGCGTTCAATGCCATGCCACCATTACATCACCGCGAACCGGGATTATTAGGTGCAGCAATGAACAATCCCGACGTGATGAGTAGTTTTATCGCTGATGGACAGCACGTAGTCCCCATCATGTTAGAAATTTTGTTACGTGCGAGTAAAGGATTATTTCTTGTCAGTGATGCCCTAGCACCGTTAGGATTACCAGATGGGGAATATCCTTGGGATGATCGCAAAATTACCGTTAAAAACGGCACAGCCAGATTAGCAGATGGGACATTATCAGGTACAACCTTTCCTTTATTCAAGGGAGTACAGAACTTAGTCAAATGGGGCATTTGTGATGTAGAAACAGCCATTTTCTTAGCTACAGATGCACCCAGAAAAGCCATCAATTTACCCACACTTACGCCCAAGCAACCTGCTAATTTAATACGCTGGCATTGGGATAAAAATACCAGGGAATTGAATTGGAAAAGGATAAATAATTAGTAATAATTCAGGAGTCAGTAGGGGCGAAGTAGGGGCGAAGCATTCGGAAAATAGCCTGTGATAAAAATTGATAATTTATCGTCCGAATGCTTCGCCCTTACAGGAAAATAGCCTTGGGAAAAAATTGATAATTGATTACCCTAAGGCTTCCCCCGTACAGGATTCATGAAGTAATTTTATTTCACGCTAAGAAGCAAAGACGCAAAGAAGAAAAAGAGATTGTCAGTTTTCTGCAAACACAAAAAATCTCTCTCAAAACATCTTCCCTTCGTGTCCTTCGCTTCTTCGTGGTTCATTTATCCAAAAAATAGATATATAATATTATTTTCAATAACATCCTGAAAATCCTGAAAATCCTAAATCAAACAAAATTAATGATCATGACTTTAACAGAAGAAATTCTTTCTCAACTTCCCGGAAATGTATTAAATGGTTTACGGCGCACCGACCAAATTTTAACATCTTTGCGAAGCGATAACCAAACATTCACAGAAGTAGTTAAACAAAACTCCGCACCTTTAAATTCTGTAGACTGGGATGTAATAATCTGCGGTGGAACATTAGGAATTTTAATAGGTTGTGCTTTAGCTGTGCGCGGTGTGCGGGTAGCATTATTAGAAAGAGGAATTTTACAAGGAAGAGAACAGGAATGGAATATTTCTCGCAAAGAATTATCAGTATTTAGAGAATTAGACTTATTAACAGAAACAGAGTTAGAAACAACTATTGTCACTGAATATAATCCCGCACGAGTGAGTTTTTCAGGTGGTACAGAAGTTTGGGTAGAAGATGTTTTAAATATTGGTGTTGACCCTGTTTATCTTCTCGCAACTTTAAAAAATCGGTTTCTATCGGTGGGAGGAATTTTATTTGAAAATACTCCTTTTAATAAAGTGGTAGTTCATCCCGATGGGGTAATAGTCAATAACCAATTTAAAGCCAGATTATTACTTGATGCAATGGGACATCTTTCACCTATTAGTAAACAAGCACGTCAAGGGAAAAAACCAGATGCACTTTGTTTAGTGGTGGGAAGTTGTGCAGAAGGTTTTCCGAAAAATGAATCAGGAGATTTGTTGTTATCTTTCACTCCTTTACAAAATCAATGTCAATATTTTTGGGAAGCTTTTCCCGCTAAGGATGGAAGAACAACTTATTTATTTACCTATATGGATGCAGCACCCCAACGCTTGAGTTTAGAAGATTTATTTGAGGAATATTTTCGCCTTTTACCAGAGTATCAAGGTGTGGAAATTAGTCAATTAAATTTTAAACGGGCGTTGTTTGGTTTCTTTCCCAGTTACCGCGAAAGTCCTTTACAAACTCTTTGGGATCGTATTTTACCCGTGGGTGATAGTAGCGGAAATCAATCACCTTTGAGTTTTGGCGGTTTTGGTGCTATGATTCGTCATTTACAAAGGTTAACTTTGGGTATTGAGGAAGCATTAAAAACCAATCAATTATCATCCCAATCTTTAAAACTTTTGCAACCATATCAACCGAGTTTGAGTGTAACTTGGTTATTTCAAAAAGCCATGAGTGTGGGTGTAAATCAACAAATTCCTCCCCAGCAAATTAACCAACTTCTATCATCTGTGTTTGCGGAAATGGAAAAATTAGGAAATCCGGTTTTAAAGCCTTTTTTACAAGATGTGGTTCAGTTTTCTGCTTTAACTCAAACTTTGTTAAAAACAGGTTTCTCTCATCCTGTCTTGGTGTCCAAGATTATTCCTCAAGTTGGTTTATTAAGTTTATTTGATTGGATATTACATTATGGGAATTTATTTATATTTACTCTTTTATTTTCCCTCAGTTCTATCTTAGAACCAATAATTAAAAATCTGCCTTCAGATCAACAATATTATTATCATCGTTGGGTAGATGCTTGGAAGTTTGGTTCTGGTGGAGATTATTTTGAATAAGTTATTATTTTTAGGAGAGAAACTAAGTTATAACAGAGACAGAGCCTCTTTGATCACATTCCCAGTTAGAAACTGGGAACGAGATAAACGAGATAAACAAGATAACGAGATATTTCCTTCTTACTGTCACCAGTCACCAGTCACCAGTCACCAGTCACCAGTCACCTTTTACAAACCCCCGTTTAATTTGTTCGCTTTCCATAGCAGTAAATAAATCGCGAAAATTACCTTCACCAAAACCAGCAGCTTGAGAACGACGTTCAATAAATTCCAAGAAAAAAGTAGGTTCATTAAAAATTGGCTATTTAATGTTTATTTAAAGTTAGATTACTTATCGTCCTGAATATTTTTCATACTTAATATAAGCAGTCGTGCAAAATAAATTTTATAGTTAGGAGAGGGAACAGGGAACAGGTAAGGAATACAGGCATTTTGGTTTTCAATCAATATGTTAAATTAATTTTGCTTGGGTACTTATTTCCTATTTATCCTTCATTAAATATTTAAAATTCTTCTGAATAAATTTACTTTCAGCAACCCCTACATATTGCATCAATTACAAAACAGATGTAGAGACATTTCATGAAACATCTCTACAATCTGGTTTACCTAAAAGCTACCAAGAACTAGACTAAGGTAGTGGTAAAGTTATTCAGTCCCAAAGTACCTGTAAAACCTGTCAACTCAACAATGGCATCAGCAGTAGCACTAAAGCCGGCTGTAGCATTATTAATAGCCACAAAAGTACGACTACCAAAGGAGAATTGAGCAGCAGAGTTAGCTGCAAAAGTAGTGGTATTTAACAGAACAGCAATACCAGCAGCATCAAGAGTAGCTACAGTTCCCACATTATTGAATGCCGAACGTGCAGTGGTAACGACGAATCGATCAGCAGTAGCATTGAAGTCGGTAATCACATCAAAGCTGTTGTTGTTGAAGACAGAATCAGCTAAGTTGCGGTAGTCAAAACGATCAACTCCCACTCCTCCGGTGAGAGTATCTTTTCCAGTTCCCCCAGTCAGCAAGTCATTACCATCACCACCAACAAGGATATTATTACCTGTGTTGCCAGTAAGAGTATTATTACCAGCATTACCAGTACCGTTAATCGCTGCTGTTCCTGTTAGGGTCAGGTTTTCAATGTTGGTGAGAGAGGCAATAGTAAAGGTGACACTAGATTGAATGGTATCTGTTCCTTCATTGGCATTTTCGGTAATGGTGTCAGTGGTGGTATCAACAACATAGATATCGTTACCTGTACCGCCGATGAGGGTATCAACGCCTGTACCACCATGGAGGGTGTTATTACCAGTGTTACCAGTAAGAGTATTATTACCAGAATTACCAGTACCGTTAATGGCGGCTGTTCCTGTTAGGGTCAGGTTTTCAATGTTGGCGAGAGTGGCAATAGTAAAGGTGACACTCGATTCAATGGTATCTGTACCTTCTCCAGAAAGTTCGGTAATAGTGTCCGTTGTAGTATCAACAATGTAAACGTCATTACCTAAACCGCCAATTAACGTATCAATCCCAGCACCACCATGGAGGGTGTCATTTCCTGCACCACCATGGAGGGTGTTATTACCAATGTTACCAGTCAGGATATTATTACCTGTGTTGCCAGTAAGAGTATTATTACCAGCATTACCAGTACCGTTGGCTGCTGTTCCTGTTAGTGTCAGGTTTTCGATATTTGCAGATAGAGTATAGTTAGTGGTGCTGTAAACCGTATCCGTGCCTTCGTTGGCATTTTCTGTAATGATATCACTGCTATTATCAACGTAGTAAGTATCATTACCATCACCACCAATTAAGGTATCAATCCCAGCCCCACCATCAAGGATATTATCGAGTTCGTTACCTGTGATGACGTTATTACCAGCATTACCAGTACCGTTAATTGCTGCTGTTCCTGTCAGTGTCAGATTTTCGATATTTGCAGATAGAGTATAGTTAGTAGTGCTGTAAACCGTATCCGTGCCTTCGTTGGCATTTTCTGTAATGATATCACTGCTATCATCAACGTAGTAAGTATCATTACCATCACCACCAATTAAGGTATCAATCCCAGCCCCACCATCAAGGATATTATCGAGTTCGTTACCTGTGATGACGTTATTACCATCATTCCCAGTACCATTGGCTGCTGTTCCTGTCAGGGTGAGGTTTTCCAAATTTTCCAACAGAGCATAGTCAGTGGTGGTGTAAACAGTATCCGTGCCTTCGTTGGCATTTTCGGTAATGGTGTCATCAGTAGTGTCAACATAGTAAGTATCATTACCATCTCCACCAATTAAGATATCAATACCCCCACCCCCATCCAAGGTGTCATTACCTGATGCACCGTCAAGGGTATTATCAGCAGCGTTACCTGTGAGGACGTTATTAGCGGCATTACCTGTGCCGTTAATTGCTTCTGTTCCTCCTAGTGTCAAATTTTCGACGTTAGCAAGAGCCGCAAGACTATAGGTGACACTGGTAGAAATAGTATCTGTTCCTTCGTTGGCATTTTCGGTAATGGTATCAGTTGTCGTATCTACAATGTAAGCGTCATCACCCAACCCACCAATTAAGGTATCAATACCAGCACCACCATTGAGAGTGTCATTACCTGATGCACCGTCAAGGATATTATCAGCACTACTACCCGTAATGACGTTATTACCAGCGTTACCAGTACCGTTAATCGCGTCGCTTCCTGTCAGGGTGAGGTCTTCGATATTTGCAGACAGAGTATAGTTAGTAGTGCTGTAAACAGTATCCGTGCCTTGGTTGGCATTTTCGGTAATGGTGTCACCAGTATTGTCAACATAGTAAGTATCATTACCATCACCACCAATTAAGGTATCAATACCAGCCGCACCATCAAGGCTATTATTAGCACTGTTACCTGTGATGACGTTATTACCAGCGTTACCAGTACCGTTAATTGCATCTGTTCCTGTTAGTGTCAGGTTTTCGATGTTGGTTAGGGTGGCTATACTGAATGTGACACTAGATTGAATGGTATCCGTGCCACCCCCTGCATTTTCGGTGATGATGTCAGTGGTGCTATCAACACTGTAAACGTCATTACCTAAACTACCAATTAAGGTATCAATCCCAGCACCACCATCAAGAGTGTCGTTACCTGCTCCACCATTGAGGATGTTATTAGCACTGTTACCGATGAGGACGTTATTACCAGCATTACCAGTACCGTTAATTGCTGCTGCTCCTGTTAGTGTCAGGTTTTCGATGTTGGTTCTGGTGACAATATTAAAAGTGACACTAGATTGAATAGTATCTGTACCACCCCCTGCATTTTCGGTGATGATGTCAGTTGCACTATCAACAATGTAAACGTCATTACCTAAACCACCAATTAAGGCATCAATACCCGCACCACCATCAAGGGTGTCGTTACCTGCCCCAGCATTAAGAGTATTATTAGCACTGTTACCAGTGAGGACGTTATTACCAGCATTACCAGTACCGTTAATCGCTGCTGTTCCTGTTAGTGTCAGATTTTCGATGTTGGTTATGGCACTAATACTAAAGGTGACACTGGATTGAATGGTATCTGTACCTTCGTTAGCGTTTTCGGTAATGATGTCAGTATTGCTATCAACAATGTAAGCGTCATCACCTAAACCACCAATTAAGGCATCAATACCAGCACCACCATTAAGAGTGTCGTTACCTGCTCCACCAGTAAGACTATTATTAGCACTGTTACCCGTGAGGACGTTATTACCAGCATTACCAGTACCGTTAATCGCTGCTGTTCCTGTCAGGGTGAGGTTTTCTACCCCCGCTGGTAGGGTGGTAGTAACATCAGCCGTGAGGGTATCGGTGATGGTTGTAGTTACAGTTGTGGTTGTACCCAAGTTGGCATTGGTGGGAGAAGACAGGGTGAGAGTAAAGGTTTCATCTGCTTCGTTAAGGTCATCATTGAGAATGGGAATATTGATGACTTGACTGGTAACACCAGGAGCAAAAGTTAAAGTTCCGCTAGTGGTAGTATAGTCTGACCCTGCTATAGCCGTATTACCAACAGTGGCATATTGAACAGTAACCGTTTCAGTGCTGGCGCTGGAAAGAGTCACAGTGTAAGTGACATTTTGGGGACTGGTGTTGCCTTCGACTACCGTTTGGTTAGCACTCAGGTTAATACTGGGTAGATCATTATCAGCAATATTGACTGTGGCACTAGCTGATGTGCCGACGGTGTAGCCTGTTCCTGATGTAACGGTGAGGATGGCAGTTTCTGCTCCTTCGACAAGGGTGTCATCAGTAACGTTCAGGTTGACTAAGGCTGTGCTAGAACCTGCGGCAAAGGTAACAGTAGTCGGAATGGTTGTGTAATCTGTGCCATTGGTGGCTGTTCCGGTCAAGGCAACGTTAACTGTTAAGCTGCTGGTGGTTAGACCTGTGCGGGTTAAGGTGTATTGTCCTGGGTTGGCAGGTTCGCCGGCACTAGCATCGTTCGCTACTACTGTGATTACAGGTAAAGAAGGAGAAGAGTCAGTATAGATTTTGAAGTCATCAATATTCCATGAGCTAACAGTGAAAACTCCTGTGGAACCTACATTAAAACCAAATCGAATTTGTGTGGATGCACTTTTGTAAGCACTGATATTAAATGTGTTCAGATTCCAAGAATTATCTTGAACTCCTGGAGATCCACCTGAACTCCAAAGATTCACCCAACTGCTACCATTATAAATATCAACAGTGTTCTGCATATAAGGAGTGTAATCACTGTTGAGCCAACGGTAGTATTCAAAGAAGACATTACCGGAGGTATTGGTGTTAATTACAGGACTTGTTAGGTAGTAATAATTATGTAGTGAAGTAGAAGCATTACCACCAATCACTACTCCGGCTACACCATTGTCAGCAGTTGCAGTGTTGTCAGTGCCTGGGTCTGGGTTGCCATAAACATGACCAGTGGAAGTTTTGGCAGAACCTATTCCCCATTCTGTTCCCAATGTCCACCCTGCATTGTTATTAGCAAATGAATCATAGAATAGATTGACAAAAGGTTCTTCATTAACAATAGTTCCAGTTGCCGCACCCGGAGAACCACCGATATAACCCGTGCCGGAATTAACTGTTATGTTTACCGTTTCATTCTGATTTTCTGCTAATGTATCAGCAATCGGATCAACCACAACCGTTGCAGTTGTCGCATTAGCAGCAAAGGTGACAGTTCCCAGTTTCGTCGTCGGATTAAAGGTGACAGCACTACCTGTTAATACGTTGTAATCGGCCGGGTCGCTTCCCACCGGGGCGGCGTTTGCTATGCCACTCGCCCCGAAGTTAACGGTCAGGGGAGAACTTAGGTTTAAATTGGTGCGAGTAAAGGTATAAACCAAGTTAGTCGCACCGTCTTCTTGAACAGTGGCAGGACTGACACTGACAGTTACAGAAGGTAAGTTAGCTGCCGCCAAAGCATTAAAAACATTGAGGCGTTTTCCAGAAACCGTTTTACCGGCTAGAGCCGCAATAGAATCCCCCGTGTTCATCAAGGTATTTTTAACCTGCTGTGCCGTCCAGGTGGGATTTTGAGACCAGACTAAAGCCGCAGCCCCGGCAACGTGGGGACTAGCCATTGATGTGCCAGAAAGAGTTCCATAACTGTTGTTAGGCAGGGTGCTATAAATGCTTGAACCTGGTGCGCCTAAGTCCACACTGGTCAATCCATAGTTGGAGAAGGAAGACAGGCTATCAGTGTTTGTGGTGGAAGCAACAGAGATAATATTAGCTAGGTTGTAGGCAGCGGGATACATGGGATTGATATCTGCGTTAGCCGAACTATTACCCGCCGCCGCAATAAATAAAGCCCCAGCTTGACCTGCTGCATTAATGGCATCATACAAAGCTTGGCTATAGCCGCCACCTCCCCAGGAGTTGTTGGTTATTTTCACGCCCTTCGCTGTGGCATAGTTAATTGCTAAAATGGCATTGGAAGTAGAACCCGAACCAGTATCGTCCAAAAACTTCAGGGGCATAATCTTGGCATTCCAGGCCACTCCTGTCACACCAACGCCGTTATTACCTTTACCAGCAATGGTTCCCGAAACATGGGTTCCGTGGCCATCAACATCACTGGGGTTGTTGTCATTATAGGCAAAGTCCCAGCCGCGAATATCGTCTATATATCCGTTATTGTCATTATCAATGCCATCATTGGCGATTTCTCCTGGATTAGTCCAAATGTTGCCTACTAGATCAGGGTGGTTATAATCAACTCCTGTATCAAGCACTCCTATGACCAGGTTGGGATTGCCTGTTTGGATATCCCAGGCTTCGGGAGCGTCAATATCTGCATCAGGAGTACCGCCACTTTGACCTGTGTTATGTAGTCCCCATAGTTGATTAAAACTGGGGTCATTGGGGAATGTAACTGCTTTGGTGACAATATAATCTGGCTCGATGTACTGGAATATGGGATTATTTTTGTGTGTAGCGAGGGCAGTTTCTACAGAGGTTTTTCCAGATAATGTCCATATTTGCGCCCCTGTCAGCTTAATGGTCTCTGTCTTGGCTACTCCCAGGGTGTTTTTAATCTCATTGGCTTGGGTGGTATTGATTCCGTCCTTGAATTTAACAATCAGTTTATTACTGGCATAAGCTGGTGGGTTAGGTGTATATTTTCCTACGGTATCTTGACTATTTCCGTTTGAGATGATAGGTGCAATTTCTAACGCTGGAGATGCTTCAATCAATCCAGTAGTGTATTCTAATACCCAGTCTCCACCTGATGCAGTATTACCAGTCAAGTCATCAGATGCAGCTACATCTGCCCCCGTCAACTGACTAATTTGCTGGACAAAAGTTTTACCCGCTAGTCCCTGAGCAACATTGGAACCATACAACAGAATGTCTCCTGTGGCGGTGAGAGATTGACCCCACTGCTGCAATTGTGATGTGTAACTGCTGAGGTTTGCGGAGTTGAGTACAGTTGAACCAAGTGATAAACTACCTTCTGCCCCTTGAGAAATAATCTGAAGGCTATCAATGTCTCTAAGTCCTGATAAATTCTGAGTAATTTGCTGAATACCGTCCCGGTTGCCGTCGAGAAGAAACAACAGTGTACCAGGTTTAACGCTATTAACTATATTTTGATAGTCTGCAACATTGGGATCAATGAAAACAACGCTTTTAGTAGATTCTGCCATGACTATAATCCTGTTATTGAGTTGACGGTAAAATTTGCTATTTCTATGGATTATAACTAACTGCGTATCGACTTGCGTATCAAGAAATATTGACTTAATTACAACTTATTCTGACTTAGATAATTTCTCCGTTGGAAATAGCAAAATTTTTGACTTACTAACCTTTGCCATCTATCTACAGATAGATTGTGATCAAGAATAAATAATGAAAGAATATTATCTATAAAAGTCCGAAGTTTAACAAAATTCCCACTCAAAACTCGATTATTTCCATCAAAGGGTAAATTTTCAGATTAAGATTATTTATGCCAAGGTCACTCAGGGTTCATCACGACTATATTGATAAAGTTAAAATAGCAATTACACTCAATGGATACCCCAACCAAAAAGCATTAGCTCATGACACAGGATTGTCTCCTACGACAGTGAGCAGTTTCATCACTGGTAAACCTGTTGACTATACAACCTTTGAAGAACTATGTCGCACATTAAACCTCGACTGGCGAGAAATTGCTATCACTAATGAGGATGTACCCTTCAACAAAACCACAGTCCATACAAATATTAAAAAAAATATATTAAGTCAAGATTGGGGAACAGCAGTTGATATTTCAGCATTTTACGGACGCAGCGAAGAACTGACGCAGCTAAAGTCATATATTTTACAAGATGGCTGTCGCTTAGTCGCAGTAGTAGGTATGGGAGGAGTTGGCAAAACTACCTTTGTCACTCAATTAGCACAACAAATTCAAGATCAGTTTGATTATGTTTTTTGGCGTTCAGTACCTACCATCCCATCCTTTGATGATATGATTACTGATATGCTTTCCTTAATTTCCCATCACAAGGAAAGTAAACCAGACATAAATCACCTAATTCATTATTTCCGTAACCATCAATGTCTAATCATCTTGGATAACCTAGATACAGCTTTAGATGCAGGTGATACTGAATATAATAATTTCCTACGCATAATTGCAGAAACAAACCATCACAGCTGTGTAATTTTTACTAGTCTAGAGAAACCTATCGAAGTCGCTTTTTTGGAGCAGTGGACATTATCAGTACGTTCCTTGACTTTGTTGGGTTCATCAGAAGTAGCCTTTTCCCTGCTCCAATCAAAACAACTATTGGGAACAGATGAACAAAAGTATAAATTATGTGATCTTTATGGTAATAATCCACTAAAAATTAAAATTGTTTCTCATACAATTATTGACTTATTTAATGGTGATCTTGAGAAATTCCTACAACAAAATACTTTATTAGTTAGTAATTATATTAACAGCTTGCTGAGACAGAGTCCAAAATAATTCATAATTCATATCATAATTCATAATTCAAATATGCAGACAAGAATATCATTGTTGAGCTAAATATAAACAAAAGTTATGTTTTTGCGTTAATAGTTTTGATATACATAAGTCAACACAATTGAAGTTAAGATTTATTACAAAATAATTGAGAATTATTTTTATTAATTAACGAACTTGCAATACTTTCAGCCATTTGCTATAATTTGGGCAAATTTCATAATTGGGTTTTTATTGCCAATTTTGCATCTATCAAAAATCATGCTGCTACAATCCTTTATTTATAGTAGTTTCAGAAATTAACAGCCAAAAACAATACAACAACTTACAAAATAGCAGCAATTTGAGAGATCAATTTAGCGAAAAAATATCTAATATTTTGATATACCTTGATAGTAGCAAACATGTACTATTGACAAATTAAAGAGTTTATGGTATGTGAGGTTGATTTTTGCTGGTAGGGTAGGGGTTTAGCATTGCTAAACCCCTACTATCTGTCTAAGCATTCAGCCGTCAGTCATCAGCCATCAGCTATGAACCTGGAATATTGAAATCCCAAGAATGAAAAGAAACAGATACAGATAATTTTCCTGAAATTAAAACCTCTGAATCTTTGCTTTTGTAGTTATCGGCTGATTACTGAATACTGATAGCTGAATGCGTACCTCTGATCAAGCTTAATATCTTTCCTATTTATCCTTCATTAAATATTTAAAATTCTTCTGAATAAATTTACTATCATAGTGCTGACTGGACACATATCTGGATGAATTGATTATCTAAGAGCTATGTAGGATATAGGACTACTATTTGATTTTTGAAAAAACTCCGTACACCCAAATCATCTCAAACCCTATTCCCTATTCCCTATTCCCCGCCTCCACGGAAAATTTATAAATCAAATCGGAACACTATATGTTCTGTCAAGTAGTTCATCAACCTGGAAAGAATAACTCTTATTGATGTAAGAAATAACTTTGAGTATCAATTATCTCCAAGGAAAAATATCTCAAAGTTTGATCTCAAAATTTGCTCTCATCATTATCTTCCAGATATATTATTTTCATAGTAGAGGACTTTTCTAGTGGCTACAAGTCATCTCAATCGTAAACAAGTAATTACTACCTCTAAACAAATGTCACCTGTCACCTGTCACCTGTCACCTATATTTCTATTATCCAAAAATTTCAATTGTTGATATAAACAACGAATCAACGGTAAACTCACATCATGTTCTGCTGCTATTCTTAATGGGTTGCCAACTATTGCTTCTACTTCCAAAGGACGATTTTCATCAAAATCAATTTTCATGCTGGTGCGGTAGGGTTTCATTTTCACAGTATAATCTAACATTGTTTGAATAAAACTGTCAGGAATTATCCGCCCTGTACTTTTTGCCCCTAATTGTACTTCCTTCATCAATTGTTCAACTAATGTCCGAGTGTACATATCCGCCATTATTTCATCTGTTGTGGCATCCAAAATGACGGATAACCCATTATAGGGAATATTCCACATCAATTTTTTCCAACGTCCTAATAATAAATCTTCTGTTAATTCTATTTCAATTCCAGCATTTTCAAAGTCTTGAAAAATTGCTTTCATTCTCTCTGTAATTCCTACAGCATTATAATTAGTCGCATATTCACCCAAGGTAATTTTTCCATAGTCTAAATGATGTATATGTCCTGGGGCAATTTTGTTAGAACACAGAAAACATAAACCGCCTATAATATTAACGTTGCTGACAATTTGGGCAATTTCTGTTTCTATGCCTAAACCATTTTGTAATACTAAAACTATGCTATCATCTTTAACTAATGGTGGTAATATCTGTGTTAATATATGGTTTTGAGTGGTTTTTATTGACACAACTACCACATCGCAGCTAGGCATTTTCTCGACTTGATTGTAAACTTGCACTTGGGGTAAACGAAAGTCACCGTCTTTAGATTCAATAGTTAATCCATGTTTTATGACTTGTTGATAGTCGCTATTAACTAAAAAATGGACTTCATTACCAGCTTTTTGGAGTTTAGCACCGTAAAAACCGCCTAATGCACCTGTTCCTACAATTGCGTAACTTAAATTACCCATTTTATCTATAAAGGAATCTTACAAAAATCATAAGTTGTTATTTTACCAGGATTTTAACGTAATAAAACTTAAACATGATTTACTATTTTGTATAACCTTCAACAGATATGAGGTGACATGAATGGCTGATATTGTTGATATTGCAGTTAGTGCTGACAGTTTTAAAACTTTGGTAGCTGCTGTGAAAGCTGCGAGTTTGGTGGAAACTTTAAAAAGTCCAGGTCCTTTTACTGTGTTTGCACCTAATGATGATGCTTTTGCTAAGTTACCACCTGGTACAATTACTACTTTAGTACAGAATATTCCCCAGTTAACCAGAATTTTAACTTATCATGTTGTCCCAGGAAAGTTGACTCAGGCTGATTTAGCTAAACTGGGTACTGTGACTTCTGTGGAAGGTTCACCGATTAAAATTAATTGTGAAGATGGTTTTGAGGTGAAAAACGCCACTGTTATAGCAGCAGATATTGAGGCTGATAATGGTATCATTCACGTTTTAGATACTGTAATTTTGATGGGTTAAATATTCAGGAGTCAGTAGGGGCAAACCCCCTGTGGTTGCCCGTAAAGGAGTCAGAATGTTTAATTTAATAGACATCAGGTGAAAATTATGGTAGGGACAATTCATGAATTGTCCCTACTTTATAAGTATCTATGGCTAGGTTGTTTTTTGGTTAATTCTTTAAATTATGTAAAATAATTCAGATGATTACTCACTATTGCGCTAAGGTAAATTAAGACCACTAAATTAATAAATAAATGTTTCACTGGTAATTTAACTGGTAATTTAACTGGTAATCAAAATTTTCAACATAAGCTAACCCTATCATCACACCCTATCATCAGAAGTTCAAATTAATGCTCGATTTCCACACTTTAGCTGAATTTTCCCGTGCCAACTGTGCTGGTATATGTGCATTTCTCGTACCTGCAAATATTTTGGCTACTTTGTTAACAATTATCCTCACATTCTTAAACCGTCCTAAATTGCAAATATGGCAAGCTGCTGGTTTTGCAAGTATGTTTGCTTTGGTGATGATATTCCACGTCTATACTTGGTTTATGATTGGTGTGGTGATGTTACCAACTTTTATTTTACTAGGTTTAGCAATTACTTGTTTGTTGGCTAATTTAATTGCTATTATCTGGCGCAGTAATGCTTTAAAATTGGGTTATTTCTGGAAGTCTATAAAAATTTAATTGATTGATTTATTCATTATCTGGGATTTTTGAATAGATTTTTGAATAAATTTTTGAATAAATTTTTGACTTAGATAATTTTGCTCTTTCCTATGCCTGATTTGGAAGATGTGAGAGAGCGATAAATTATTGAAAATTTACTTATGTTTATTTAAGAATTTATTGTATAATGTAATTAATATCAGATAAAGTCAGGAGAAATTTATATGCTGACTGAGACCACGAAAAAATTATATGATCAAGATTTTTACTTGTGGATACAAACTACAGTCAAATTGTTAAGTGAAGGAAAGCTAGAACAATTAGATATTGAGAATTTGATTGAAGAAATTGATAGTATAGGAAGGAGAGAAAAGAAAGAATTAAAAACTCGCCTAATAGTCCTAATAGAACATTTATTAAAACTGCAATATTGGACAGAAGAAAAAGATTATAATGCTAGAGGTTGGCGTAATACTGTTGTGGAACAAAGAAGACAAATAGCTTATAGTTTGGCAGATAGTCCTAGTTTGAAATCTATATTAAATGATGTATTTTTAGAATGTTATCAAGATGCGAGAAATGATACTTTGAGGAAATATGAACTACCTTCAGAACTATTTCCTGAAGATTCACCTTTCTCTTTATTGGACATTCTAAATGCAGATTTCCTACCTTAAAATTGAGTTGTAAGTTGAGTCTTAAATTGAGTCTTAAATTGAGTCTTAAATTGATTGCGATCGCCACCTTTTGGGTAGCTATCGCTTTGTGAATTACAAACTAATTAAAAACTAATTAAAAACTAATTAAAAACTAATTAAAAACTAATTTCCAAGCTTCATTTCTGAGAAAATAAAATCTACAGCAGCTTGTAAATTGGCAACAATTAAATCAGGTTGATAAGATTGTAATTGAGTGCGATCGCGGATTCCACTTTCTACACCTATCATCTTCACACCGTGTTTTTTAGCTGCTGTGATATCCGCTTCTGTGTCTCCCACCATCCAAGTTTCAGCACCGGGGGGAAGTTCTTTAATAGCTTTGGCCATTAACAGTGGTTTATCTTCAATATCACGGGTTTTTACATAATCGTTACTTAAACAATAACGTCTATTTTCTGGGAAGAATTGCCCTAAATTATACTTATCAAAAGCATAATCTAATTCTCGCACTCGGCGCATAGTCATGACAACTAAATCAACTCCTGCTTGTTGCACTTTGGTTAAAGCATCTAACGCACCAGGAACGAGAACATCATATTGAAAATAGGGTTGAGTGTGTACAGTTTGCTTACGAATTTTTGCAAATTCCTCCGCTTGTTCTGCATTTAAACCCGATTTTAAAGCAACTTCTTTTTCAGGAATGTGCGATCGCTTGAGTTGCCAAAATTCCGCTTTAGAAAGTTCTCTTACTTGTTGATCAGGATATTTGGTTTTTTCCAGACAAAGTTGATAAACTTGATAGTACCTTTCGGAAACGTCCATGATTGGACCATCAAAATCTGTAATCAGTCTCAGCATCAGTTTTGTTCATGGTAATTTTTTCATCATTATCTCAGGAATTGGTGATAGTTGATAGTTGATAGTTGATAGTTGACAGTTGACAGTTGACAGTTGACAGTTGATAGTTGACAGGGAAACATAAAATTGATTACCCAGTCACCAGTCACCAGTCACCAGTCACCAGTCACCAGTCACCAGTCACCAGTCACCAGTCACCAGTCACCAGTCACCAGTCACCAGTCACCAGTCACCAGTCACCAGTCACCAGTCACCAGTCACCAATCACCAATCACCAGTCATCAATCACCAATCACCAATCACCAATCACCTGTCACCTTTTACAAACCCCCGTTTAATTTGTTCGCTTTCCATAGCAGTAAATAAAGCGCGAAAATTACCTTCACCAAAACCAGCAGCTTGAGAACGACGTTCAATAAATTCCAAGAAAAAAGTAGGTTCATTAAAAATTGGCTGGGTGAAAATCTGCAATAGTAAAGCTTCTAAAGGTGCATCTTGTTGAGAGTCTACCAAAATTTCTTGTTGGGCGATCGCCTGTAATTCTTCAGGTGATAAAGGCAATTCTAAACGTTGTTGTAATTGTAAATAATAGCTTTTGGGAACAGAGAGAAAAGATAAACCAGCAGCCCGAAAACGAGCGATCGCATCAATTAAGTTTGCAGCTTGTAAAGCGATATGTTGCACACCAGAACCACGATTAAATGCTAAAAATTCCTGAATTTGGGAATTAGCAGAAGCAGGTTCATTAATTGGTAATTGTACCTTACCATTAGCAGAAATCATCACCTGACTATGCAAACCAGAAAAATCAGTTTGAATATTAAAACTTTGTTGGGGTTGAAAATCAAGAATATTCTGATACCATTTAACAGCAGTTTGTAAATCCCCGACTTCCACATTTAAAACTACATGATCTATACCTATAAAACCATCCTGTTCAATAATTGTTTTCTCAATATTTCTTTCAATTAATGAATGACTTAATTTACCCCAACCAGAAATTTTTGCATATTTGTAAAATTCACCATTTTCAACAGGTTGTAAAAGTGTAGCACCATTAGCAGTAGCCTTTGCCGTAACTGCCTTTAAATCTTCCACCACAAAAGCCACATCAACCACACCAGGAGGATGAAAACGTAAATATTCCGCTACAGGGCTACAGGGTAAAAGAGGTGAAGAAAGTAAAAAATAGACATCACCATTTTTCACAACTTCAGTCAGAGTGTGTAATGAACTTCCCTGATTTTCATAACTTGAAAAAAATGAATTAACTACTCTTTGAAAACCCAGATATTTGACAAACCAATCGCGCCAAGTGTGGGCATCTTCTACATAGAAGTGAACGTGATCAATTTGCAGCATATCAGTTATCAATTATCAGTTAACAGTGATCAGGTAAATGAAACACACCAGCAATAAAACTAAGTTTCTCTTTACGACTTTGCACCTCTGCACTTTGCGCGAAACTTGTATTTAAGTATGATTCATTTACCTGAAAAAAGCTCTTAGAAAAATAAATGACTATCAGGCTGAATATTAATTTCCATTGGCACAGCTTGAGGTTCAGCCGATAAAGCATAGAAAACAGCATTAGCCGCCGTTTCACAACTTAACATTTTACTTCTATCTACTTTTAAACTTACATTGTCCCAGAAAGGAGAATCTACACCACCAAAATAAAACAAAGTAAACTTGACACCAAAACGTTTAAGTTCATCCGCCATACACTTACTAAAACCCACAACCCCAAACTTAGAAGCAGAATAAGCCGCAGCCATCGGCATGGAATGTTTACCTAAAATCCCGACTATATTACAAATATGGCCAGATTTGCGTTTTTGCATTTCCTTAGCAGCAGCTTGAGAGGTATAAAAACAACCTTTTAAATTTAAGTCCAGAATTTTATCTAATTCCCCTGATTCTATATTGTTGTATGCCTTGAGAATACCTAAACCAGCCGCATTTACCAAAACATCAATTTTACCGAACTGCGCCACAGTTGCTTGTATCAATGCTTCCACCTGTTCCGGTTGTGTAATATCCGTTGGCACTGTCAGCACTTCCCCTGATAACTCACTAGCTAATGTTGTTAAATTCAAGGCATTTCTAGCAGCTAGTACCAATTTAGCCCCAGTGGGTGCAAGTTGACGAACTAAGGCTGAACCAATACCACCAGTAGCACCAACGATGACAATAACTTTATCCTGCATGACAGTATTGATAATCCCTTTACATTTCTTTATATACTATAGCACTAGTCATGAGTCAGTCGGGGTTATGACTCCCGGACTTCTTAAAGAAGTCCGGGATCTAAATAAAAACTTTATATTTCATATTTCTCATTTTTCTTTTTCCTGCGATCGCCTTAATTTCTGCAAACTATCTTTTACTAGTACAAAACCAGTATACTTGGTTGGTACATAAAGAATTTTATCGAAATGTTTTTGCAATACCTGATTCAAATCTTGCAGTTTTTGCAATAGCTCATCATTTTCTACATTATTTTCTACATTTTTTATTTCCAGAGGAGAATTGATAATTTCTACGTTTTCCACACCCAACTGATTGAGAATTTCCCAGTGTTCATCCTCTGAAATTTCCAAATCTTGAGCCATTTTTTGTAATACTTCTAAACCTTCAGAGTATTTCATCTTTCCTTCTACTAAAAATTCCCGTGCCACACCTTTGTATGCATGATAGAGTTTGTTTTTTGTGAAACTTGGTAATACCTTGGCTAATACATATATTTCATGAGTATTTAATTCCTTAATAGAACGTCCATCTAAATATTTGGGCAAATTGATATCTAGTTTTTCTAGTTGCTTGCGTAAACGATTAGCAACACTTTCTCTTGAGTAAATATCCGGGGTACGTTTCCAAGTTTTGTATAGCCACATTGTACTCAAGATGACTAATAATATATCGTATAAATATTGTATCCATAATGGCAATAATATAATGAGAGGACGACCAGCAAAAATAAAAAAGAAGTTGAAAATGCCAAAGGTGCAAATGGTAAAAATTCGATGTCTAATAGTATCAATAGAAAGATGAAGATGATGACGCAGACTATAAGCTTTTGCTTTCTTTTCTATTACTTTTCCCCACCCATAGCCCAGGACTGTAAATCCTCCAAGAGTCATAGGCACTGCAACTATTTTAGGTATATTAACTGTTTTTCCTAACACATAAAATCCCGGTGCAAACAGTGATGCAAGTTGATCGGTTTCTCTTGCCCAAATACCAGAAAAGTAATAATCCCAATAACCAGCATACAGATAGTAATAAACAAAATAACCAATAACTAAACCAACATAGCCGTAACGTACAAACGATGATTCTGGACGTTTTAAATCAGACCAATAAGTTCTTTCGGAATCAATATCAATACAAGGATTTTGACAAGCTACACAAGCACTTTTTTCTTTACCATCTGGTAATGTAGTACGGCACATTGATTGAGTAATTAATTCCTCACTTGTATGAGCCTGACTGCTAAATAATCCACCAGGTTCACTATAAATCCTTTGCACTGTAGCCATCGGACAAAAGTAGTTACACCAAGACTTACCACTATATAAATAACCCACAGTAATAGCGAATGCAATGGTAAATAATAGCCATAATGTTAACATTAAACGATCTGCATTAAAAAATAAAATACGACCACATAACCCTACAAACAGCCATGCAAATTGTACATAGGGATAATTTTTGCCTAACCATGAATCAGGCTTAATTTTTACTAACTCATAACGTATTTTGCCAGTTTTAGGATCTTCTCGTTTGATTTGACGCTGCCAACCTAAAGAGCGGGGAATTTGTGATAAAAAAGATAGGGGGCAAATTCTTCGCCACATTTCATGTCCGAACACTAGTAAAATGAAAATAGAAATAGGAATAATTGCTCCCCAAAATAAGGTTGTTCCTAGAGGATAAGGCTGTTGTGATAGGCATTGATCTTGTACTTTAATACAAGTATTGGACAATCTCAAAGGACTCCAAGTATTTTCAGGTTTAGTCAATATTGAAGATAAAGGATCATATAAAAAAGATGCCATTAATCCTAGCCATAGGATAGTTAATACCCAGCGGATCTTGTGTATTAGAGTTTCAGATATACGATTAAACATGATTATTCGGTACTTGTTATGCTAAATTACTATTGGGTAAGAAAGAACAGGTAACGGGGAACAGGGAAAAAATCTTTGAAAAAATCTTTAATTTTCTAGTTTTTTAATAGGAATAATAATCATTGATACAGCTATAAGCAGAGTTTTTTCTATGAGGTACTACTTCTTATATGCTGATAATAGCTGATCTAGTGTTACCTCTGGAGTCGGAAAAGTCGGATCTCTCAGTCGGAAAAGTAGGGGAGGGGTAGGTAATAGGTTGGGGTTAGGGGTTGGTTAGAGGTTGTTTGAAAAGTCTTTCATGGTGTATCAAATATTTTGACCCCTCCCTAACCCTCCCCTTGTAAACGGGAGGGAACTGGATTTTTATTGTTTCCCCCTTTTACAAGGCGGGAGGGGGTAGCAATGTGATTAAAATCGTACTATACTACTTTTAAAACATCCTCTTAGGTTTATTTAATGTTTATTTAATGTTTATTTAATGCTTATTTAATGCTTATTTAATGCTTATTTAATGTTTATTTAATGTTTATTTAATGTTTATTTAATGTTTTTTTTAAAGTTAGATCACTTATCGTCCTGAATATTTTTCATACTTAATATATTTCCTATTTATCCTTCATTAAATATTTAAAATTCTTCTGAATAAATTTACTATCATAGTGCTAACTGGACATATATCGGGATGAATTAATGATCTAAGAGCTATGTAGGATATGTTCTATCAAGTAGTTCATCGGGAGCATCCCAATTTTGACAAAATAAACGCAGCAACACTAAAAAATCTCTCACAATTTCTTACCTTTGTGTCCTTTGTGTCCTTTGCGGTTCAATTATATCAAGACTTGGAGCATTTTATTTCCCTAGATAAAAATAAATTTACACATTTGGGATGCTCCACTTCATCAACATGGAAAGAATAACTCTTATTGATGTAAGAAATAACTTTGAGTATCAATTATCTCCAAGGAAAAATATCTCAAAGTTTGATCTCAAAATTTGCTATCATCATTATCTTCCAGATATATTATTTTCATAGTCGAGGACTTTTCTAGTGGCTACAAGTCATCTCAATCGTAAACAAGTAATTACTACCTCTAAACAAAGCGTATTTGATCTTAGACAAATAGCTACAATTTTGTTTTACAGACGCTTTTTAATTTTGGGGGTTTCCTGTGCAGTAATATCAGTTACAAGTCTTTTGGCTGTCATCACAAAACCGATGTATCAGAGTTCTATGCAAATCATGATAACTGATGATTTGGATCAAGAATTACGATCAACTCAGAGCCAAATACAGAGCCAAACACAGAGCCAAACACAGAGCCAAATAGATGCAACCAGTCAGTTAAATAATTCTGATAATTCATCTGGAGAATATACCCAGCAGATGAAATTAATGCTGAGTTCTAAACTAGTACAAAAAGCAGTTGATTTACTACGTGCTGATTATCCCAATATTACCTTAGAAGATATCAAAGGTAACAGTGATACTGGCAAAACTGGATATTTGCAAATCAAACCCGCAGAAGAAAAATTATCATCTAATGGGGTTAATAATCAAGTATTTATCGTTTCATTTAAAGACCCCGATCCTGTCAAAACCCAAAGAGTATTACAAGCTCTGCAAAAAGTTTATCAAGACTATAATCTTGAACAAAAAAATCAGCGTGTTAATCAAGGTTTAGCCTTTGTTAACAACCGATTACCAAGGTTACAGAATGAGACATTAGCGGCTGAAAAAAGATTAGCATTTTTTCGCAGGAAACATAATGTAATTGATCCACAAATACAAAGTAAAATATTGTTAGAATCTCTGGCTGATATTCAGAAACAACGACAAAATAACCGTTTACAACTCGAAACTGTAGAAAATCGCTACAAAAGTCTAGAACAAAAATTAGCATCTTCCCAAAAGAATACACAGTTAACTGCTAGTTTAAATCGTTCCAGTAACTATGAAGCTTTAGTCAATGAACTTAGAAAAACAGAAGCTAATTTAGCTCAGGAGCGTTTGCGCTACACCGATAATTCTCCAGTGGTGATCAGACTGAAGGAAAAACGCCAACTTCAGATGGCATTATTACAAGAAAAATTGCAAAATACAGCTACTAATACTGATCAAAATACAGAGAATTTATTAACTGTTGATAATAAATTATCTGAGGAGTTAGCCGGGTTGAGTAAACAACGAAATTCACTCATTAATAAAGAAAATAACTTAGTTAAATCTGAACAAGAAATTCGCACACAATTAAATACATACCCCAGCCTTATATCAGAATATAATCGTTTGTTATCCGATGTAAAAATCCAACGCCAAACACTTGAACAACTGGTACAATTCCAACAATCATTAGGATTGAAAATTGCTCAAAGCGGATTTGAGTGGGAAATTTTGGAAGAACCAGCAGTAGGTATTTATATTGGTACAAAAAAATGGTTATTGATTATTGGTGGAATAGTAACTGGACCAATTTTAGGTGTGATTGTAGTCTTAATTTGGGAAATGTTTAACAAGGTAATTTTTTCACCTTTACATTTACAAAAACTAACAAATATCAGATTACTTGGTTCTGTGCCAAGATTGGGTAAACCTAGTTTAAAAAGCAGATTGAAAGAAATATTGAGACAGAAGCAAGAAAAACAAGCATCGGTAATTACAGAAAACATAAATACAGAAAACATAAATACAGAAAACAAAAGTAAATTATCCAGCCATGAAACCCTGGATATGATTTACCAAAATCTGCAAATCTTTAAAAATTCCTTACCTTTTAAATCCTTGATGTTGACTTCTGCACTACCAGGAGAAGGGAAAACAACCTTAACTTTAGGGTTGGGAGCGAGTGCAGCGAATATGCACCAACGGGTATTAGTCATTGATGCTAATTTGCGATCGCCCAGCTTACACAAAATTTTGGGAATCTCTAATGATTGGGGTTTATCTTTATTATTGCTGGATGACATCAAGACACAATTTCAAAATTATATCCAACCTATTCACCCATCAATAGATGTTTTAACCGCAGGACCCCAACCAGATAATGTAGTGAATCTCCTCAGTTCAGAAAGACTTAAAGAATTAATAGAGTCTTTTGAAAAAATCTATGATCTAGTTTTAATAGATACTTCTTCTATTTTAGATAGTGTTGATGCGAGAATTATTGCCTCTGTTTCTAATGGTATTGTCATCGTCGGACGCATCGGGCAATTAACACCACATCAACTAATGCAAACAACAGAAATTTTGAGTCAGTTAAATTTAATTGGTATTGTTGCCAATGAAGTCAATAATTCAGGTGACAGGTGACTGGTGACAGGTGACTGGTGACTGGTGACTGGTGACTGGGAAAATACAAATAATTTCTCCCTGACTCCTGACTCCTTGATCTCCTGTAAGGGCGAAGCATTCGGGCGATAAATTATCAATTTTTATCACAGGTTATTTTCCGAATGCTTCGCCCCTACGACTCCTTGATCTCCTGACTCCTTGATCTCCTGACTCCCTGACTCCTGACTCCTTGATCTCCTGTAAGGGCGAAGCATTCGGGGGATAAATTATCAATTTTTATCACAGGTTATTTTCCGAATGCTTCGCCCCTACGACTCCTTGATCTCCTCAAGTTGAAGTCGCAACTTTCTCACAAGGAAAAATATCTTTTAAACTGGTAGAGGCTTGTGATTCAACGGTCAGCATGAAAATCCAACTTTATTTAGGCGCTTTATTTTCCCAAATTCAAGGAAAACATTGGTGGATAGGTATCCTGTTATGGTTTGTTTTAGTCGCTCCTGCTCAAGCATCTGTGATCCTGCGCGTAGCCATTGAAAAGGGAGTAAATCAAGTTAAAGTTGGTGCTTCCACGACAGCAATAGTTAAAGATAGTTCTGGCCGTACCCTGGGACAACTACCAGGAATGAGTGCTTATGCAGCCCAAGCAGTTCCCGGAGGAGTAGGCTTAGATAAATGGCAATCTGGTTTATTTTGGATTGAACCTACAGATAAAGGATTTGTTTATATAGGCGATCGCTGGTTTCGCGGTAGAACTTTGGTTATCCCCACCGAAAACGGCTTAACCGCTGTTAACTGGGTAGACTTAGAAGAATATCTCTACAGCGTCATCGGTGGAGAAATGAACTCTAGCTGGCCGCAAGAAGCTTTAAAAGCCCAAGCGATCGCCGCCCGTACCTATGCCCTCTACAAACGAGAACAACAACGCAACAACCCCATTTTTGACTTAGGAGATACCCCCGACCGCTGGCAAATTTACAAAGGTGTCAGCAGCGAATCTCGCAACACCTACGCAGCAGTAGATAGCACAGCAGGTCAAGTCCTCACCTACGACAACCGCATTATTCTTTCAGTATTTCATGCCTGTTCTGGTGGACACACCGAAAACGTAGAAGACGTTTGGGGAAACCCCCTTCCTTATTTACGCGCTGTCCAAGACTTCGATCAAAACATCAAAGAATGCAACTGGAGCAGAACCTTCACCCCAGAAGAAATTAGCTCTCGCATTTCTGGAGTCGGTAACGTCAGAGATATGATGATTGAATCTCTGTCTCCTTTCCGCAGCGTTAAAACTTTAAGAATTGTGGGAGATCAAGGTACAAAAGTCCTCAAAGGTGAAGCAGTCCGCACCGCACTAAAACTGAGAAGTACCCGTTTCACCCTCAACAAAGACGCAAATGGTAACTTCACCCTCCAAGGATTAGGTTTTGGACATGGTTTAGGTATGAGTCAATGGGGAGCATACAACCTAGCTAAACAGGGAGCAAACCACCTGCAAATTTTAGGACATTATTACAAAGGTGTAGCTTTAACTCCTATTCAAGCTAAGTAGTCTGGGGACTGGGGACTGGGGACTGGGGACTGGGGACTGGGGACTGGGGACTGGGGACTGGGGACTGGGGACTGGGGACTGGGTAATCAATTTTATGTTTTCTAATCAACTATTACCAATTACCAATTACCAATTACCAATTACCAATCACCAATCACCAATCACCAATTACCAATCACCAATTACCAATTACCAATCACTAATTACCCATCACCTAACAAATTCTGCTTTTTCACCTGCTCAAATTCCTGTTCTAGTAAATCTCTATCACTAGAGTAAATTAAATCCTCTTTACCAATTACTTTCTCACCAGCAAACTGACGAGCAAAATCAATCTTTTGTTGTAAAGTATCATCCGCATTCCCTAAAATTCTCGCCCTTTCTAAACGTTCACGGTTACGAGTTGCAATTTTACCATTACGCCATTTAATCCAAAAATAACGCGCTAATGGTATTCCTAAAAAACCAATCCCATAAGCTAACAACAACCAATAAATTCCTTGGACAAAACCAACCAATCCCCCTATTTGGGCTGCAATTTCTCCACCTTTTAATAAACTTCCTAATATTAAAGCTCCCACAATATTCACCACACCCAAACCAGCACTGAGCATAATTTGTCCTGAACTCGCAGCACTAAACCGCCACAGATTTTCATCTAAATATGGATCTACTGGTTGACGGAGTTTTTTACTAGCTTGTACTTGTAATTCAGGGAAATAATATACCATTTGTCCTTCAGGACTTACCTGGGGTTTACCATTAAATCGTACCAACACAGGTAACATATAATCTTCATATTCCTGTTGGTATTTCTCCCCCAAATTATCTAAATACGGTGCAATTTGTTCTGCAACCACCGCCCCTTGATTATTTCTAATTACAATCCCAATTTCTCGCCAACGTCTTTCTTCTAATTTCGCATTCGGATTTCCATCACCAAATAAAAATGAAAATACAGATTCTAAGAAATTGAACTCACTTTTTTCTCTTCTTTCTCTGCGTCTTTCTTCGCCATAATAATCAGGACTAAAATACCAAAATAAATCCGGGAAAAAGAAGAAATTGAAACCACCAGAACTGCTGCTTCTATTATCTCCATCTCGGTCTGAATTAGCAGCAGTCATAATTATAATGATGGTGATAGTAATCAGGGCAATCGAAGCAATTAACAAAATACCAAAGGAAATTCTAATTAAATAAAACAGCACCCCCCAAATTTTTTTCCACCATTCTTGCAAACGCAACTGCAAATATTTATTTCTTAAAATTGTTCTAAAATTTTGGGGAAATTGATAAACAATATCACCTGTTTCTGCTACCTGTAAATGTCCACCAGCATCAGACGCTAAAGCTAATAAACCTTGGTTCGCTTCAGCCACATTTAAACCCGCTTGACTAGCTACATCACCCACAGTCACACGGTAGCCTAATTGTTCCACAGATCGCATAATAGCGGGATTGGGAGTCATTGTCTCTCCTGTCCTGTTTGATTTTATAGTTGCTCTTCTCCAGTATAAATAATTTATCAATAGGCAACAGGGGACTGGGGACTGGGGACTGGGGACTGGTGACTGGGGACTGGGGACTGGGGACTGGGGACTGGTGACTGGGGACTGGGGACTGGGGACTGGGGACTGGGGACTGGGGACTGGGGACTGGGGACTGGGGACAGTGGGAATAAATTATTACCAATTACCAATTACCAATTACCAATCACCAATTACCAATTACCAATCACCAATTACCAATTACCAATTACCAATTACCAATTACCAATTAATTTAAATGTTAAAATTAAATACCATCTTGGTAAACCAGCAAATTTTTCCCCTACTATGGTTCAATATACTCTCGCTCAAAGTCCAGAAATTATCCTCACTGTTCCTGGAAGAGATTCGGCTAAAGCCCGTGATAAAGCAATGGATCAGTTGATGGAACTGATGGAAGCTGATAAACTACCCACAGAATTGGAAGAAGGTTTTGGTCCTCAACAGTTAATAGAAGTCAAAGAACCAACTATTGATAATACTAGCGGTGAGGATGCCATTACCCAAGCTGTACAAGTTCTCAGTAATTTGGCTACACTCAAGTTAAAAGTCCAGGAAACCCGCGCTGAAGCTTTAGAAATTCGTAAAGCTGTTGATGTTCTATTTTCTGATAATACTGTAACTGAGGATGAAATTACCCGTCTCAAGGAAGGTTTCAAGGTGCTGAAAAATTTCGCCCAAGCTAATATTCGTTATCAAGAAGCAAAAGCGAAAGCTGAACAAGCGAGAGAAATTTTAGATCAAGCTTTAAAATCACCCGAAAAATAACAATATTGAGTAATTGGTAAATCTAAAATCCCAAATCTAAAATATAAAATCCAAAATATCAAAAAGGGTAGACTTTTCAATCTACCCTTGATAATTATTTGATAATACTGGGGCGCTAGGATTCGAACCTAGGGATGGCGGGACCAAAACCCGCTGCCTTACCGCTTGGCTACGCCCCACTGCTTTCACTCTAAATAATATAGCAGTCACACCATAGGTTTTGTCAAGGGTTTTTTCCAAAAAATTTCCAAAAAATTTCCGATTCCTTAGCAGGTGGCTATAGAAGATCCCGGACTTCTCCAAGAAGTCCGGGATCTGAGGGATTTGAGGCAAAAAAAGAGGGAAGGTTGTTATCCCTTCCCTTGGTTGGTTGTTTTTCTGGTTTTTTTGGTTGTTTTCTGGCTTTTGCTGTTCTTTGAGTTTGTTTCTCAGCATCTGCTGTTGTTTCTTGATTTGTCTTTTTCTGGCTGAACCGCCTCGGCCTTTGTCGTTTCTCCCTTGTTTACGGGGGGATTCCCATCTTTTTAAGCGCATAGTGTTTTTTGTGGTGAGTAATGACTATGAAATGCTATGAGCAGCACTTGTCTTATTATAATACAGAATTTTCAGTTTTTACAGAAAGTTAGACCAGGTTGTATATAAAGGCTGATTTGCAGACAAGCTACTCATCCTCTTCAGATAGTATTGCATCAAGATCAATTTCTACATCAGCAACTAGAGATTGAACACGGTTTACTAAATCTGGTTTAATAATATACCTAATCTTGTAAAATCCAATTTGCTAGATTTTGTCTAATTCTTGTTAATCTTGCTTCAGAAATTTCACCAATTTTTCCTAAAAGTATCTGTTCGGAAACTACAGCTAGTCGTGAAACTCGAAACACACTTTCTGATTTTAAGCCTGTTTGCGAAAAATCAACATCTTGGGGTGAGATAATTTCATCTAATCCTACTATTTCTTGTCCTGTTTTTGTGGAAATCATACAGGCTAACCAGTCATTATAACTATTATTAGATAGGGGTTTGATGAGTAGTGCAGGGCGTAATTTCCCCAGTGTCAGGTTAGTTTGCGGAAATCTGAAGAGAACGATTTGACCTGCTATTGCCATTTTTCTATTAAATCGGATTCGGTGTATTCAGGAAGATGATCATTTTCTAAGTCTCTCATAGCTTGTTCTAAGGAAAACTCGTTCCATTCTTCATTTTCTTTGTTATTCAAGATTGGGATTAATATTTTTTGAATTGTCCATTTTTCTTCTTCTATCAGTTCTAAAATAGTTTCTTTGATCAGGGCTTTTAGTTGTTGGTTTTCCATTGTTCACCTTTGGTTAATCATTCTTTGATTTTACCTTGTTTTTAAGTCGTGGATCTGTGAATAGGAGATTGAGAACGAACCACCACAGAGGCACAGAGGACACAGAGAAAAATATCTGTTATTTTTTAGTAGGTTAACATTAACATCCTGTACATCCTTTAATCCTGGTTATCCTGATTCAAACTTAATATTTTTCTGTAATCTTTAAATTTTACAGTTTACTGTTATGAACGCAAGATCAGAACTATTACAACCGCTTTCCAGTAATCATCTTGAGAATACAAACTAATAACTACTTTCCACCACCATATCGAACCTACGGGAAAAAAAGGAAGATGCGCTTTTGGTGCTTTTATGTCAAAGGTAATCTCGTTATAAGACAGTAAATTTTCTCCTGTTCTCCATCCTACCTTATCTATAAATCTATTCAAGATTTGGCGGTTGTAAGTTGTTGTCCCCCCCACACTTTCATAAATCTGCTTCTGTACAGAAAAACCAAAGCGTCCATTACTATTCTTTACCCACAAATTGTCTATAATGCTGATGTCTCCACTTGGAATATTAAGAACATTGTCTATTTCCAAATAACCCGGTATTCCTCGGTTAGCAAGCGTCAATATTATCCGTCTTGTTTCCTCATCTGCTTCTTTCCACTTTCTTGCTGCTAATAATTTCTCTAGTTTTTGATACCGACTTGTTACAGTAACAGATGGTGAAGGTGGTGAAGGTAAAATTTGAGAAGGCGATCGCCTCACATTTTGATCTACAAAATTTAACGCCTGAATAACTTCTTTTACAGATTGATAACGATGTTTAGCAATAGGACTTGCTAATTTTTCCAAAATCTTCCCTAACTCATCACTTACCAAATTTCCATTTAAAAAATCTCTCCATACCCATTCCCCTTCCATCGGACTATATAAATCAAAGGGACTAACTCCTGTTAATAAATGCAAACAAGTTACCCCTAAACTATATAAATCACTAATAAATAAAGGTTTACCCATTGACTGTTCAGGGGCGCAATATTCAGCAGATCCAATAATTGTCCCTGTAGCTGTGCGTTGCTGTGGTTTGACTATTTTCGCCGCCCCAAAATCTACTAAAAATAACTTATTTTCACTACTCAAAATAATATTTTCTGGTTTAATATCTCGATGAATTACTTGTTTACTATGAACAAAATCTAATATTTGCAAAACTT